>CALDGT010000104.1 GCA_937942935.1 uncultured Chloroflexota bacterium
TTGGGGTTGGCGATTGTCCAAAAGTTAGTCCGCCTGATGAGTGGGACAATCCAACTCGATAGCCAATTGGGTGAAGGCAGTACATTCACAGTCACATTGCCCTTAAAACCTGTCGAAACTCAGACCGTGACGGAGGCGCTCACATTATGAACATCCCGCCCGATTTGCTCACCAATTGGGAAATTTTAGTGATAGATGATGAAGACGATAGCCTAGAAGTGGCACGATATATCCTCAGTTTTTATGGGGCAACAGTGCATACAGCCATCAACGGGTTAGAGGCTCATAAATTGCTCGAAACTATCCGACCACGTTTTATCATCTCTGATATTTCGATGCCAGAGATGGACGGTTGGCAATTCATCGCCAAATTATTAGAAATACCCACCATCAAAGATATTCCCGTCATCGCCCTCACCGCACATGCCATGCGTGGCGACAGAGAAAGGGCAGTTTCGGCAGGGTTTCATAATTATCTGATAAAACCCCTCACACCCAGCACCTTCATTCAACAACTGATTCGGTTGTTGATAGATATTCCCGAATTTGAGGAACAATTCAAACACGTACAACTATAGGGGTGTGTTATCTCGTATATAGAATTATGAATTTCGTGGGCATGAATCATCATGCCCTATATCAAAGGATAAGAAATACCATGTTAGAAGCAAGTCGCATTTTAGTCGTAGAAGATGATCCAGATGGGCAAATGGTGGTCTCGCATGTGGTGATGCAAACCCTCGCCATTCCAGTAGATGTCGCCAGCAATGCCAAAGAAGCCCTTAAATTTCTTGAGAAGCAAAGTGAGGTCTATCGGGTAGCGATTATAGATTTATCTATGCCCGAAATAGATGGGTGGCAATTGCTGAGTACCATTCGCCAAAACCCACAAACCGCAGAATTACCGTGTGTGGCGATGACCGCCTATCATTCCACCCGCACCCGTGAAGAAGCGCTCAAAAGTGGTTTTGTGGGATATTTTTCTAAGCCAATAGACACAGCTACCTTTAGCCAACAACTGAAAAAATTCATGAGCTAGATTAAAAACCCCTCTTTAGGGGTTTTTTAATTCCGATCTTCTCCGCGTAGGATAATTCTAGCCGAAAGAATTGTCTAAACAACTTTAACACCCCGTTGGCGTGGTGATATTTGGATTTTCGCCAATACCGTTCAGGTCATAGCGCAAAAATAATTGACCTGTGAGGGGTAATGCCGAATCAAAGAGCGTGATGAGGACATTTTCGACATCCAAATTCACATAATATCTTATAACAGCATTTCTGCTTGGGGCAATCCATAATTCACTAGATGAAATCTCGATTTTTCCGCCTTCTATCAGTTGCACCTGTGGCAAAACGAGCTGGTCAACCGTAATATCAAATAACCATGCTTCTTCGCCATTCATCACCCCTCTGGATGCCCCCGGTGTCGCAAAATTCACCCCACCAAGCAATTCCCCCGCCCGCAAATCGGCAACTAGTGGGGCGAGTTCATCTTGAGAATCGGTTAAACAATTATTTTGGCGGACAATAAATGCTCGTTGTCCAAGCCGAACACCCTCTAAAACCGCGCCATCTGCCTCGCCAAATAATTCCCCCACACCAGAAATCACAGTCCGACGTTGATTCCCCAATTGATTAAACCACACTTGTAACCCTGCCTCAAATTCGACAGCACGAGATGTATTGGCAAACGCCCCAACAAAACGCAGGCTGGCTTCATAACGCCAATTGGTGAGGAGTGGCAGATTATCATCAATCATAGGGAATGTCACCCCATTATTGAATGGGACAGGTGGCGCATTACGGGTTTGCATATCGGCAGTCGCAAGTGCATCTACCGATGGAATACGGGTGGGCAAATCGGCGGGGGTTTGTCCACGCCCTGTACATCCGACCAGCACAAATAAAATCAGCATGACTATTTCTAAGCGAAATTTTAATATCATTCGATGCCTTCAAAATATGATTGGTCATTCTATTTCATTGATAATAGCACAAATTGTAGCAGATTCGATAACCAGCATCGGCTTTTTAGCGTTATAATCAACAATAAATGTGGGGCGACATAAGGAATGAATGATGACAATTGGTCTCACCACACAAGATTTTAGGTCGGCAATACAATCGCTTGGGCTTCATGGGAAAATTGTTTGTTTGCATACATCACTACGGAGTTTTGGACGAATCAATGCCCCTACCCCACAATTAGCGGCAAAATTGGTGGTGGAATCTTTTTTAGCAGAAAATTGTACCGTCTTAGTCCCAACATTTTCACGGATTTTTGAGGTCATGCCCCCCGATTCTGCCCGATTCATCCCACACAATGGATTAGACCTCAAACATCTCAATCAGCTTTGGTATGATTATTTGGTGGCAGTGCGCCAAGAATACCACGCACCTTACTTTACCCCGCATGTGACGGCATTAGACATCAAAGATATGGGAATTTTACCTACGACCATTTTAACCATGACAGGTCATATACGAGGCAATCATCCCCTCATGTCATTCACGGCAATTGGCGACCAAGCGCAATCATTAGTCGCTACACAATCTCCCCAAGATGGTTATGCCCCCATGCACGAATTAATTGGGCAAGGTGGTTGGGTTGGGCTATTAGGTGTGGGTTATGAACGTATGTCATTATTGCATTATGCCGAAAAATTAGCAGGAAGACGCTTATTCATCCGTTGGGCAACTGATAAAGATGGCGCAATCATCCCTGCAGAGGTCGGCGGATGTTCTAATGGTTTTGGTAAATTGGCATCATCGCTCAATTCATCGGCAAAAATCGGCATCATCGGAAAAAGTTTGTGGCGCTTTTATGATGCTCGTTTTGTGTGTGAAATTGCCAGCACACTCATCCGCAATAACCCAACCATTACCCAATGTGATAACCCAACTTGTGCATTTTGCAGAGATGTGTTATCACAACAATTATTGTCAGACTGAGACTTGCAAAAGCGGAAAATTAGTTCTATGCTGATAGCTGGATTCATCAGCCAAGCGAGTAAAAATTTTGCACATTATCTGAATATAAGACACGAGGACAAGTATAACCCATGAGCGAAAAACGGCGTATTTTTATTTCGTATGCACGAGAAGATGCAGTGGAATTGGCATTTAGATTGCGTGATAGTTTGATAGCCGCAGGACATAACGCATGGATGGATACATCAGAAATTCATGCAGGCACCAGTTGGTCACGCGATTTAGAAGATGCTATTGAGCGTAGCGATATTGTCTTGGCACTCCTCAGCGCCTCTGCTTATGTCTCTGAAATTTGTCGCGCCGAGCAAATGCGGGCAATTCGCAAAAATAAACGCCTTTTGCCGATTATGGTGCAATCCGATGCAGACCGTCCGATTTATTTAGAGAATATGCACTACTTAGATTTTTCGGATATGAGCCAATTTGATGGACTTTTGGTACATTTGATAGATTATATCGAAACAGGCAAAGTCCCACCTGCGATTGTATCGCCCAGTGGGGGACTCGTACCCAACCCAACTAGCGCCCTCCCCCCAAAAATGAAGATGACCGCGCAATCTGCACAACCCACCACGACCTCGCTCAAACGCGATGTGCGGGCATTTCGGCGGTATATTTCGGATTTGCGCGATGAATCTTGGTTAGGGGAACGGCATTGGTGGACATATTATTTATTCTTTTACACCGATATGCCCACCGCCATAGACATCCTCAAAGAAGGGGTGATTCATCCTTATTTGGATAAAGCACATGCCAAAACTCGGTATTGGGAACGGACAGTGCGCCTTAACTTTCGCCCACGAACACCCGATTTATATGGCGCAGAAGGCATTCGCCCACGCGATTTGCAATATAAATCATATTGCGCTATGCCCGTTTTCTTTTTATTTGACCTCGAAAATGTACTCATCCAAGCCGATACCCGCTTTAGTGAAGGCGATGTGATGATGAATCCCAAAACATTCAAATCGGCAACCGCTTTTCGGGATATGCCATTTGAGATGATTTATCATGATTTGCCATTGAATGACGATGAAAAGGATGAGGTTTTATCGGCACGCCGAGCGCAAGTCATTGTCCCACAATCGCTTCCACTCACCCACTTACGCCATATTTGGTGTCGGTCAGAAGCAGAATACGAGACTTTTTATCACCTATTGCCGTCTGATTTATGGGAACAATATGGGTCAAAATTGACTGCCCGTACCGACTATGATTTGTATCATCGACGCTGGCTATATATACAAGGAGTAGATTTAAGCCTAGAAGGGGCACTCTTTAATTTTCATCCATGTGATAATCGCAATAACACAAGCGGAGACTGTAACACATTTGATGTACGGCTTGAGGTCACTCATGGCGATATTACCCAAACGATAGATATGGATGAACTAACCCTCGATAAAGAATTGGCGATTGATTTGACCAGTTATGGACTCAAAAACGGGTATCACATCAAATTATTTTTGGATGATGCGCTATCCTATTATGGTCAACATCACCCAAAATGACATTTGACAGGATGATAGGACACAACAACTGGTGCTAAACACGCTATAATAGAGAATAAACCAGAAAATCATCTATTAAGGATTTTGCACATGGGTGGCTCAACAGCAACCGCTCGGATAGATAAACTCATCGAACATGCACGAGAATTGCGCCTACGCGATGTCTCTGGTGCTATTGCTTTGAGTGAAGAAGCCTATCAACTGTCAACAGAAGGCGAGTTTGCGTCTGCACCATATATCAAAGGGCAAGCAGAAAGCCTCATTAATTTGGCGCTGTGTAACGCGCATCTGTCAAATATCCCAGAAGCACTCACCCAAACCCTCAATGCTCGTGCTTTATTTCGGGTCATTGCCGATGTTCAAGGTGAAATTTTGGCGCTCATTTTATTGGGCGGAATGAATCAGGATTTGGGCAATTATCCGTATGCCCAAGAGGTGGCATTAGAAGCCCTGCACTTGGCAGAACGGACAAACGACAAACGCTCACAAATCCGCGCCGCCAATATCATTGGGTTGGTCTATTTGGGGACAGGCAATGCCAATGAAGCCCTTAAATATTTTTATAAATGCCTAGACCTAAGCGCAGAATTGGGCATCAAACGCTCACGCGGAGATGTGCATAAAAATATTTGCCAAACCTATATCACCAAAAAGCAATATTCGCGTGCGATGATTTATGCGCTTAAAGCCTTACAACATTACCGCGAATTGAATTATCAGCAAGGTGAAGCCGAAGTCTTAACCGAAATTGGCAAAATTTATGAAGAATTGGGCAACGATACCCGCGCCTTACTGGTTTATGTCGAATGTCTGGTAGAAGCGCAACGGTCTGGTAATCAACGGGCAGAAAGTAGCGCCCTCGCCAGCTTAGGGCGAATCCACCTGCGCCAGAATGAATACGCACAAGCCCTGCGCTTATTAAATGACGCGCTCAAATTAGCAGAAACAGTCAGCGCCCCTCAATTATTGGGTGAAATCCACCAAACCCTCGCCAGTGCATATGAGCAAGATGGTGAATTTATGCAGGCACTTTATCATTATAAAGAATATCATCGGGTACATGTTGATATTTTTAATGAAAATGCCGACACCCGCCTCAAAAACCTACAAGTTCTTCATCAAGTCGAAACAGCACGCCAACAAGCAGAGATTCATCAACTCCGCAACATTGAGTTGCAAGAAGAAATCAAAGAACGGCAAAAAGCACAAGAGGCGCTACTGAGCGCAAATAATCAATTACAACAAGAGATTAAACAACGTGAGCAATTGATACATGATTTAGATGCGTATAACCATACTGTGGCGCACGACCTCAAAAATCCCTTGTCGCTCATCACAGGGTACACATCACTCATCAAAATGTATTACCTTCAGGATTTGCCAGAAGAGTTGGGAGAATGGATATCATCTATCGGTCACACAGCCGATAAGATGACCACGGTCATCAATGAATTATTATTGCTGGCAAATATTCATCAACAATCGGTGGATGTTTCGCCGATGAACATGCGCGAGATTATCACCGAAGTAACCTCGCAACTCATCCCCAAAATCACAGAATTGAATGCCGAAATCATCGCGCCAGATGATTTCCCAAGTGTGATTGGTCATATCCCATGGATTGAGCAAGTATGGAATAATTACATCAGCAACGCCATTAAATATGGTGGCAGACCGCCAAAAGTCGAAATTGGCTTCACCCCTCTGCCCGATGTGGGCATGGTCAAATTTTGGGTAAAAGATAATGGCGATGGCTTGAGCAAAGAAACACAGACCCAACTTTTTTCGCCATTTAGACGCTTCGCAGAGAACAAAGCAGAGGGTCATGGTGTGGGATTATCTATTGTGAAGCGCATCATCGAAAAACTAGGCGGTGAAGTGGGGGTCGAAAGTAGCGGAAAAATAGGGGAAGGTAGTGTATTTAGTTTTACATTGCCTATCGCATTAGAAACGTCAACCATAGAGGCATAACCATTGTCTCTGCCTTAGAGGAAATTCATGTTTGCATCTTTACGCACACGGTTATTGGCATCTTATATATTGCTCCTCATCATCACCTTGTCGGTGATTGTGATAGCCCTGCTCCTCACCACCAGCGCCCGACCTGCCCCTGTGAACGAGACTTACCAGAAATTATCAAATATCGCACGCGGACTCAATTTATCAAATTTGCTCAATGAAATTCGCCTTCAAAACTCAACAACTGGCAATTTTCAAGATGTACTTGATGAATTTGCGGTACAAATCAATGAGCGTGTAATCGCCATCAACATGACATCTCAATTGGTCTTGTATGATAGCAATGGGCATTTCGTGGGCGGGACACCGATTCGGGTTGAAACAGATAATTCATTGCTAAACAGTCGTATTATGCCACTCATGGCAGACCCTGTTTATGGGTCATTCAAACAAGATGGTGTGGAGTGGCTATTTTTTGGCGTTACCCGCCCAATCGGAAACCAACAAGTCGCGTTCATTTTGGCAGATACTCGCCCAACCCAATCATTACAAGATACCCTCGCCAACTTTGGGAATGATTTGTTATTGCCCCTCATTCAAGCGGCTCTCATCGGCTTGGCAATCGCATTAGTTTCATCAGCAGTCATTAGTCAAACGATTGCTCGTCCATTACAAGCCCTGAGTATTGCGGCAACCGATATCGCACAAGGCGATTTGCACACGCCTGTCACCATATCGGGACCGACAGAGGTGCAAGCATTAGCCATAGCCTTCAACGAAATGACCACCCAAGTGAGCCAAGCCCAACAATCACAGCGCGACTTTTTGGCGAATGTCTCCCATGACCTCAAAACCCCACTCACCTCTATTCAGGGATATGCCCAAGCCATTATTGATGGCGCGGCGAAAGACCCAAAGCGTGCCGCAACCATCATTTTTGAAGAATCAGAGCGATTGAATCGGATGGTGACACAACTCACCGATTTGGCACGAGTCGAAGCAGGGCGATTCTCACTGCATTTTGCGCCGATTGATTTGGGACAGATGGTGACGAGTGTCGCGCATAGTTTGGCAGTTATGGCAGAGAAAAAACAAATCACGCTCGACGTAGATGCCCCATCTATGCCACCCATTGCCGCCGATGGCGACAGATTTGTACAAGTATTAAATAATCTCATCGGCAATGCCATCAAATATACCCCCGAAGGTGGGCATGTGTGGGTTAAAACGCGGGCAGTAGATGGTGGTGTTGAAGTGAGCATTGCCGATAACGGTGTAGGAATTCCAGAAAAAGATTTGCCCCGTATTTTTGAGCGATTTTATCAGGTAGATAAAGCCAGAGGTCCCTCACGCGGGACAGGATTGGGACTCGCTATTGTCAAAGAAATTATCCAAGCACACGGCGGACGAATTGATGTCCAAAGTGTTGAAGGGCGTGGGTCTCGGTTTGCTGTTTGGATGCCCTCACCCACGGCACCCACTGTTTTGCGTCATCGCTTATTACCGTAAAGGATGAACTCATATGGCATCATTAGCACCCAAAATTTGCCCTCGTTGCGAAGCCGAAAATAGTTTTGCCATTCATCAAGATAAAATGACGTGTCGGCGGTGTGGATACACCATCAAACATAATGAGGGTGTACAAAAATCGCCAAAGTCCGATAATGCACCATCGCTCAAAAGCGCGTTATCCTCTATGTTTGGGGATAAAGTGGCGACGCTGGTAGATGAAGCCCAAAATACACCCTCAGAGACCTTGCTACCCCGAAAAATTAAAGCAGGTTATGCCATCCGTTATACAGGCGAATTGCCACCTTATGCGCGGGCGGCATTCAATAATGGGCAATCACTCATTGAGCGCGGATTATATCCAGAGGCAAAGGACGCATTTTTACGCGCTATCAATATCCAAAAAGACTTTTTCGATTGTTATTATTGGTTGGCGCTCCTTTCGACTGACCCCAAAGAAAAACGGGATTATTTAGCAAAAGTAATTGCCTATTCACCTAATCATGGTGAAGCCCTACGCGAGTTGATGTTGCTTGATGGCAAACTCACTCAAACTCAAGCCGATGCGCTGGCGAATCCTTATTTAGAACCCGAAAAACGCCAAGCAGGAGGCGCGGTGGTCGCCAAAACGAAAGCAGTAAAATGCCCCAGTTGTGGCGCAAATCATATGAGTGTGGATGATGTGACAGGCATCCCCTACTGTCAATATTGCGGTTATGTTGGCGAAAAACCAACCGAAACCAGTGGCGGAGAATCATCATTATTCACAGCCTTACTCCAACGACGTTCACAAACAGTTATTTGGGAAATTGGGGAACGCTTATTATTATGCAATAGTTGTGGCGCAGACCGTACCATCCCCAACAATAAAATGACCGATTATTGCCCCTATTGCGGGTCTACACATATCGTTGTTCATGATGTGTTGGGAAGTTTCAGCCAACCTGATAAGCTCATTCCATTTGCGATTACTCGCCAAGAAGCAGGTGAGCGTATAAAATCGCAATTGAATACCAAACTGGCAAAAATGCGCCGTTGGCTAGATAACAACACCGTTGAACGTGCCACCCTAGAAGGTCACTTTTTGCCCTACTGGGTATTTGATGCCACCATTCAAGTGCGCCGTAGTGTGATTTATATTGAGGTCGAAGAAGATGACTGGGGAAATTCACGGCGTCCCACAAAACGCTATGCAACAGAAGAATTTACAGAATTGATGGATGATGTGCTGGTATGTGCGGTCAAATCGCCTCACAAATCCCTCACAGACAAATTGGGGAAATATGATATAAAACGGGCGGTGGATTATAAACCAGAACTCATCACCAAAAATCCTGCCCAAATTTATAACATAGATTTTGACCATGCCTCATTAGAAGCGCGGTCTATTGTGAGTCGTGCCATGCGCGAAAAACATGGCGAAATTTTGGCAGGTAATGGTCAGGTACAAAGCATCAGCGCATCGGCAACTGATATGCAATTTCAACTCGTGCTTATGCCTGTGTGGATTGCAACACTATACGAAGAAGATGGTGATGTGCGCTCTGCTTTGGTAAATGGTCAAACGGGGACGGTGGTCTTTGGTAAATCGCAAAAACCACCGCGCTAGGGATGATTCTCACTGATAAGTGACAACCATTTTTGAAGATGAACTGATTTTATCCCACCAGTAGAAAATTCTGTTTGCAAAATGGCAGTGTAATCATCAAGAAATTGAGATAAACTCGGCAATAAGCGCAAATAATATTTGAGTGTGGGCATTAAACCGTTCACAATCATTTCGCATCCATGTTGCGATAAAATCTTTGAGCAAAATTCCTCTATTTCTGCCAATTGGTTGGTATTTGGGGTCTTTGTGGTAAGCAAATAATATCTGGAAATTGGCAATTTCTTGATTTTCTCAAAAGCGATTTGCACCATATCTAAATCAATCAACTTTTCATGATTAACTTCAATTGCCTCAAAAAATTGTCCATCAGGATTTGTAATTTCAATATCACCAATACTATGAGATTTTGTATCGGCAGTGGTTTGGTTCTTTAATGGCACTAAAACCTTTTTTTCATAACGAGGCAACAACATCAGCGATTGATAAACCGCATATAAAGCCAAAACAGGTAGACGCGATGCACCACTGGTTTTATAAGTATATAAAAAATGAGATTCAAGTAATCCTAAAATGGATGAGACGGTGAATTGCGATGTTGTAGTAGATGGAATATCTACAGAAAAATCTTGTAATTGTTTTAACCCATTTAACAATGAGATGAGATAGGCTTTTGGGTTAACTAAATTCACTTGTACATCATGAATAATTTCTAAAAACGCAGTTTTAACAGATCGATTCCTAATTTTCCCTGCAAAATCTCGCATGAAAGGATGTGGTTGTTCTAATGAACGTGTTAGCCAGCCAGATTCTGCCATTGCAAAACGAGGAAAATAATTTCTCATAAATGGTGTGATAAATTTTGTATCATATCCCCTACCAGAGTAACCACCTTCAAATTCTTCTTTATGCAGGCGAATATCTTGCGAGGGCATTTCTACCTTCTTGACCAATGATGTGATAAGCACCGTTAGCACACCCTTATGAGATTCTGAATGAGTGAGTATCGTTTTGATATATCCGTTTTGCAATTCATCTAAGAAGTGAGGTGTATCAGAAATATCATACAGGGATTTTAGAATATCATAACCCGTCATCATAGACCTTCAAAATTCAATGGCAAATTCATCACCAGATTATTTAACCGTTCTTCAGCATATTGGCAATAGTCTGGATTCAATTCAAAGCCAATATAAGCCCGCCCTAATTTTTTACAAGCGACTGCCGTAGACCCAGACCCCATGAACGGGTCTAATACAACATCACCCGTTTGAGTGAGTAAATGCAAAAATTCCTCGACAATGCTTGTTGGGTAAATGGCAGGGTGCGAATTCCCTTTCAACGACTCAACCGCCGTTTCAATCACATCACGCTTGAGGGGTTCACCGTAGAGTCGAATAATCGTGAATCCATTTTTATCCAGTTGAATTTGTCGTCCCCCTGCTTGCCCACCAAACGGCTCTGAATGAATACCTTTAATTTTCATCCGAAAACTTTCGATTTTGCCTTGTTGAACTTCTTGAATCACTTCATATAAGGCTTGTTGTGCGTGTGTTTTTTGTTCAGCAGATAAATCAGATGTGGCAATCAATTCAAAATAACGCTTACCAACATCTTTATGACCATTTTTGACCGATTTTGGGGTTTGTTTCTGTGCCATAAAAGCCACATGGTTATAAAAATAATTATTTGATTTGACAAAATGAAAGAAAGGTTCGGTGCTATTGACCAAACGGCGTTTGAATTGACGTGGTGTCGGATTCCGTTTAACCCAAGTTACGGTATTAACCAATCGTGCTTGGGGGTAGGTATCATGGATGGCAATTGCAAATCGGTAAGGGACTAACAATAAATTGCTATCGGCATACTTATCGCCCAAGTTAAAGACAATACTACCTGTTGGTTTAATCACGCGCAGACATTCACCAAATAATGTGACCAGTTGGTGCAAATAGCTATCTAGTGATGCCTCATTTCCAATTCCCCCCCCATAATCACGTTGTTGAAAATAGGGTGGCGATGTAATGACCAATTGCACACTCGCATTAGGCAGTGTCTTAATGAGTTCAAAGCAATCACCACATAAAATCTGATTCATCGGTAAAGACATTTTATCATTTCATCCTAACAGCGCAGACACATCTGCCGTTGCATCGTTGAGCGTATGCGGTACAAATTTCCCGCCGAGTGTATATTGGTCTCTGGCAATCGAAAATATTCCTCAACCAACATCTTTCAACTATCTTGAAAGATGTTTTTTGTGTTCTGCAAAC
This sequence comes from uncultured Chloroflexota bacterium, assembly GCA_937942935.1. Lineage (GTDB taxonomy): Bacteria > Chloroflexota > Anaerolineae > Aggregatilineales > Phototrophicaceae. The sequence continues at coordinate 11,852 of CALDGT010000104.1, forward strand.
CAATCTTCATAGAATTACCCTTTCAGCGAAATTGCCCAGCCTTCAATTGGGCGGGCGTCGGCGGGGGTATGTTCTATGTGTTGTTCCATTGCTTCTAACACCTGAGCATCAAAATAACGATGTCCGCAATTGGGGCATACCAACGCCTCTACATTTTCAAAAATAAACCATTTCCCTTTTCGTTGCCGACTCACGGTAACACGCTTTTTTTCTTGTGGAAGATGGGTATCACAAAATTCACACGGATAGGAACGATTAGACATGGTTATCACCTAATAAACAATATATACAGTAATTATAATCAAAAGTATGCCCTCTTGGTTAAAACGACATACCACATCCACCTCAAATTCATCAATATCCCCGCGCACAATATAGCGTGTCCCACGTGGGTCGTCTGTTCGTATCGAATCTAGGTCGCCATTTAATAATATCCAGATAATATCGGATAATGTCAAATCATCATTATCGGCTTCTTCTAAGGCATGGTCTGTAAAAATATAACGCTTTTCACGAACAGCTTTGCGAATACGGGCTAAAATTTCATTATTCACCTAGAAATCACCTTATCAAATTTTCGTTATTTGATGTTTTCATCCGTTCTTCTGATTCATCGGTAAAGACATTTTATCATTTCATCCTAACAGCGCAGACACATCCACCGTTGCATCGTTGAGCGTATGCGATACAAATTTCCCGCCTAGTGTATACCCGCCTTGACGTTGCAAATGGTCATCTTTGCGGATATACACCTCAATCAGTTGTTCTTGTGGGTCTACTATCCAATATTCACCGACCCCATGCGCCTCATAAATATCAAATTTTGCCACACGGTCTTGTTTATGTGTACTAGGCGATAAAATTTCGATGATTAAATCAGGAGCGCCTATATTGAAAATATTCCTCAACCGTCATTTTTTGACCATGTTGAAAAAGTAGGCGGGTTTTATCGGGCAGGGTCATCGGTCATATCCTCATAACAATTTGGGTTGCTTGGTCTTAGATGAATCGGCGCGCGGGGATTGTGTCTTTTTATTCCGCGCTTCATCCAAAATTTCTTGGGCGCT
>CALDGT010000105.1 GCA_937942935.1 uncultured Chloroflexota bacterium
TCTTGGCGGCATCGCTGGTCGCGGTCGACGGACTCAGCATGTGGTGGCGCTGGCGTATCATTTTGGGCAAGCCGAATTATGGGATAAAGCCGCCAAATATACCATCGAGGCGGGCGAAGAACTCAACCGCATTAGTCGGTATTCTAAGACAGTCAGTTTGTGTGACCCTATCTTTTCGCATGTTCAAGACCGTGATTTGCGAATCCGCTTGGCGGGGGTCTATACCAACGCGCTATATCGCATGAGCCAATATCAAAAAATGCTCCCGATTGCAAAAGAAACCCTCATCCTGATTGATGAAGATGAAACGTATCAGGAAATTACGGGTAAAATCATGGTGTTTTATGGGTGGGGATGGCTACATGCGGGCGAATATGACCAAGCGCAATTTCAGTTTGACCGCGCCTATCGGGTGTATCAGCAACTTGAAGATGCGTATGGCTTAGTCCGCGCCTTGCATGGGCGCAGTGTCATTGCATTTAATTATGGCGACTTCGACTTATGCGACCAATTTAATACCCGCGCCCTCGAAATTGCCAAAGCCGAAAATGACAAGCAAGGCATGGCAGATTCATATGTGAATTTATCTATCACCAAATTCATGAGTGGTGATTATGATGGATGTATTGACTATAACCAAAAGGGATTGGCGCTCTTTGAAGAATTAGGCGAAACACGCGGGATTGCCAGCGCACAAAATAATTTGGGCATGACCTACCAAATGAAAAAGCAATTTGACCTCGCTACCACCTATTATAAAAAATCAATTGAAGGCGCAATCCTCATTCAAGATTATCGCATGAGCTATAACACCGAAGTCAATTTGGGATTTATGCTTTTAGATGAAAACCCATATTCAATAGATGCCCGCCAATATCTATATCGGGCAGTCAAGAAAAGTGAACACCGCCCATTATCTATCGTCTATTTAGAAGGCATGGCAGGCTTGGCACACATGCTCTTTTATGATGGAGACTTAACGCAAAGTGCAAAATTAACTGCGTGCCTTAAGGTTCATAGCAATGCCACCAAAGAATTGCACCAAAGTCGGCTAGACCCCCTCATCGAAAAATATAAACAGGTAGATGGCGAAGCCGAATCCCTTTTGGCAATACTCAAGCAGGGAGATGATTTTGATTTTAGCGCATTAGCGACAGAGGTCATCGAACACTATACATTGTATGAGTGAGGAAAAACAGCATGGAATCACCCAAATTGAGCGATTGTTTGTCGCTCTTTTTATATCAGTTATCACGGGGGGATAAGCTCACACGGGCGCAATTGCGCGAGATAATGTGGCGCGAATTTGGGGCAGAATCTGGCGAAGAACAGACCGAAATGAATCGGCTGGTGGGGTTATGCGATACCTATTTGGTGGGGGCAAAATTGGTGTCTAAAATCACCATGCCCAAAAATTCATTAGAAGATGAATTTCAAATCACCCCACAAGGGATACGTGTGGCGCATTTATACCCCTATCCACAAGAG
>CALDGT010000106.1 GCA_937942935.1 uncultured Chloroflexota bacterium
ATCGGACGCAGGGTGAAGGTGGTTTAAAGGTTATTTTGTGGCTGACATACGAGGCTAAAGCCTTGTAGGGACGCGATTAATCACGTCCGTACAGCCAGTACATCCCTCAAAATAGGCAGAATTGTACTGGCTGACTAGCACGCAGTGCGTATGTCAGCCACGAGGGTGCGTCCGATGTTGGTAAGCAAAAATGCGGACGATGTTAGTAAACAGGACAATCTGATAGGGTGGCACTAGCGACAGTGTATGTGCCACCGCCAAATGTCGCTGACCGCAATTTAATTCTGTAAAAACGATTATAATAACCAAAACAGGAGAAAAAATATCATGACTAAAAAACTGGTAATGCTCGCACTACTGATGATGATGGTTTTTTTGGTGGGAATCGCCAATGCCCAACCCGGTACGGGCGACAACGATGCGGATGGTATCCCCAACACCGCCGATTTATGCCCAAATGAAGCGGGTCCAATTGAAAATCGTGGGTGTCCTGTTGTCACACCAGAACCCACACCCGCCCCGACAGATGATACGGGCGGAAATAATAATCCGCCAGTGGTAGAGACACAAGCCTCTCCTACAGAAGAACCCACACCCGCGCCAACCCTCGCGCCCATGCCATCTGATGGCGAATGTGTTGCCTCGCCAATGGGGTTATTCAGTGTAAATGTGCGCCAATTCCCAAGCGAAGAAGCACCAATTATCGCAACATTGGGCATTAATGAACTTGCTCCTGTGTTGGATATGGTTGTGCCTGTGTTATATGCCGAACCAGAATGGGTATCAGAAAATCCCGTGTGGTATTTGGTCGCACATGATGGTATCGAAGGATGGGTCTCTGCCAAATTTGTCCGCTTAGGTGGTGATTGTAGCGATTTTGTCATGCCAACCTTGTTCGGTGCAGATGATATTCTCGCTCCATTGACCATGCCATTAGCGGCGGGGTATCTGAAATTTGATGGTATTGATGGCGGGCTTCAAGAAAATGCGAGCCAAGGTGGAATTTATGTCGCTTCTGGCGATGTGAATGGCGATGGGGTCAGTGAAAATGCGAGTGACCATAAAGATTGGATTTTGATTGAATCATTTAGTCTTGGTGATGCAAAATTATTAGCGCCCTATCGCCCAGCCAGTCAACTTGCAGGTGTGGTAATTGACCCATTCAATGGCAAAGTATTGGTAAATGATGCCGATGGTGTGCCGTTGGTCGAAATTGTGGTCGGGTCTGGGGCAGGCACACAACCGAATCCTGCTGTCCCACGAGAATTGGATATTTTGGTCTGTGCGAATATTGCCGACCCTGATGCGCCTCTGACTGAAGAAGATTGTGTCGCCGTCACCAGCGCCGCCCGCGCCAAAG
>CALDGT010000107.1 GCA_937942935.1 uncultured Chloroflexota bacterium
GTGTATTCGCTTTTTCCGAAGATTATAAATAACTTTTTATTCTTTTCTCTCACCATTCCCTGTTTTTTAATGCTAATCAAAAACTCTTTATATGAACGTAAAATAGCTTCTTCAAAAGAAGAACCATAATCTTTGTTTATTCAATTCCAAGTAGCGGAGTATTGTGTCCAGAGTGCAACGATGCGAGACTTCAATCGTTGAGATGGTGACAGATTGTTTTTATCTGTCACCATCTCACATCTGTTATTCTTCTGTGACGATGACCATCACACCATTGCTCACCAAACTCATCCCGACAATATCGCCGAGTGTACGGTGAATATCATAAACACCATATTCGAGCGCATAGATAAATAGGGTCGGGAATTGTTGATACATCAGTGTGCTAAATGCAGATTGATTGCCCGCAATTTCGGCTTGCACCCGACTGATTTCGAGGCGGGTAACACCTATCACACTGTTATTAACAGTCATCCGCACCTCGCCAACTCCCAATGTGGCGGTTTCGATGGTGAAAATGACCTCTGTTGGGGTGACATCCACCACTACCGATTCAATATCGCTCGGTGTGGCGGTGAGCGCCTCTTTGAACCCGATGAATAATTCTTGCTCATTAATCAACAAATCGCTCACGGCGGTAATTTCGAGGATGTAATTGAGTTGATTATTCCCCAAAATTAAATCGGTGGTCAGGCTATCGACTGCAATCGGGAGCGACGGATTGGCAGACAGGCTCGCATCTAAGCGCACCGCCACTGTGAACGAGGTTGACCCGTTGGCGGGGATATTTCCCACATTGCACGAAATAGTATTCCCCGCCACACTACAGGTTGGGGGCAAATCGGCGGGTGTGAGCAAGGGTGGCAAGGTCACTTTGATGACGACTTGTTGGGCATCATCGGCTGAGGTATTGGTCACAAACAACGGAAGCCCAACCGATTGCCCTGCGATGGCGCGGTCTATTGGCAAAACACTGATTTCTAAATCTGCCACAGGCACATCATTACACCCAACCGGTTGTGAGCTGAGGAACGGGGCATAATTCACCAAGCCCGATATGGAATCGCCGAATTTTTGCGCGATGGTCGGACCTTGTGGCAATCCCCACCAATTATTGGTCATGCTGAGGATATTTGGCGATGTATTGACAACGGATGTATGTGTGTTATTGGTCACACAACTCTGTTCCATAGACATCAAACCACCGGTGCTAATTGCCCCACCATTGATATGGCTCATATTGCCCTCAAATTTGCTGTTCCAAATAGTGACAATGCTGGTGCGTGGGACATCGGTATGATAATTGAGCGCCCCGCCATAATTGGCACTATTCCCGATGAAGGTGCTATCCGAAATGCTATATATCGCGCCGTCACCATTCGTATATAATTTAATTGCACCACCTTCATACGCCGTTTGGTTGTTGATGAAGGTGCCGTTGATGACATTAAAATTACCGCCCCATGTGGTGATAGCACCGCCATGATAGCCCGTTGAATTCGATTCAAATGTCGCATTCTGAATCATCGCGCCAGAATTGCCCGCGCCATTCAAAATTGCTCCGC
>CALDGT010000108.1 GCA_937942935.1 uncultured Chloroflexota bacterium
AAATTCATAAAAAATTTCGGTTTGATTTCTGAGTTTGGACTTATAATCAAGACATATAATCATAATTTAGGAATTAGTCTTATGATGAATGCCAAGCCAATCGCAACGACCACCTATATTCAAATTGACCAAGATAATGCACGCGCATTAGAACTCGCACAGACAAAATTAGACCAAGCCTTACAAATCGCCCAAAAAACATTTGCAGATGCCACCGAAGCGGGGTATAACATGGGTATGGCAGATAGTTTGCTGGTGCAAGGGGTTGTCAATTTTTATTATGCCTATTATGAGACAGCACTTTTGCAATTGGGCAAGGCGCTGGCAGTGTATGAAAGTGCAAAGGTGCCAGAAAAATGCTCGCGGGCATTGCATACGATGGGCATTACGTTTCGGCAAATTGGCGACTTTTCATCGGCATTAGATGCGTTTAGCAAGGCGCTCACCGCCGCCCGTGCTGTGAATAATGCGCCAGAAGAAATTCGCGCATTGAATGGATTGGCATCTATTTATGGCAATTCGCACCAACATAGTGTGGCTATCAATTATTTACAAGAGGCGCTCACCCTCGCCCAACGGATTGGTAATAGCGCCCAAGAAGCGACCATACTTGGCAATTTGTGTCATCAGGCAAATGAATTGGGTCATCATGAGCAGGCGCTTCAATATGGGTTACAAAGTTGGGCGCTGTATCAGAAATTGCAAGATGCGCCGATTGCGGTCATTAATGTGTGTATTCGGTTAAGCGAAGTATATTTTGAAATTCATAATTATCAGGAGTCGTTCCATTTTGCCAATCAAGCATTAGCATTGGCGTATAGTTTTAATGCGAGAAGCGAAATTGTTCAGGCATTGCATCGGTTAGGGGCGATTTATGCCGATATAGGCAAAGAGGATGAAGCCTTAGTTTATGTACAGGAGGCACTCAAAATAGCCCAACAACACGATATAGAGATGAGCAATTTCATGCTATTCTTTTTTGCCTCGCGGTTATATAAAAAGCAAGGTGATTATCAGAAGGCATTAGAGGCATTAGAACGGTATCATGATTTGCGCCTCGCGCTATTCAATGAAGAAAGCGAGACGAAGATGCAACAATTAGAGGCGCGGTATAAGGTGGAATCGGCGCGGAAAGAAGCCGAATTTTATCAGTTGCGGAATAAAGAGTTGGAGCATTTGCGCGAACAAGACCAACAATATTATGCGCGACTGACGGCGATGAAAGATAAATTTATCCGCGAAGCCAGCCACGACCTCAAAAATCCCTTGGCGATTATTTTGCTGAATGTGGGGTTGGCACAAAAAGCCTTGTATAAAGACCCTGCTAAAGTGTTACAAGCCCTCGATATGATTCGCCAGCAAACCCTGCGGAGCAAAGATTTGGTCACAGAATTGCTCGATTTGGCATGGCTAGAGACGGGTCGGGCGATTGAAGGCAAGCCTGTTTTGTTGGTCGGGCTGGTGCGACAAGTCACAGAAGATATGCAGACATTGGCGGGAGAAAAATCGCTTAATTTGTCTTTTACATCGCATATCCCAGAAGAAACATCGGTTTTGGGCGACCA
>CALDGT010000109.1 GCA_937942935.1 uncultured Chloroflexota bacterium
ATTTCTTCGACCAAGAAGCAGATAATTTTGCCTTTAATTCCTTTACAAATTTTCTTTGCACCCCCTGTGCTATCATCAGGGGTGGGGTCGTCAAAAACGAGAATATCTGGGTTGGTGGTAGGGTCAATAGTCGCACCATCGTCTTCATTCCACCAATCCCAAATGGCAGAGACAATTTCTTCGACTAAAAAGCAGATAATTTTACCTTTGATGCCTTTACAAACTTTTTTCCAGCTTCCTTGTGTTTCCCCTTGCGATGGTGTATTGGTCAAGACGGGACCTTTGCCCCAGCAGACTTCATAACCAAAGATAGAGACGCAATAACGACGCAAATCTTCTTCGGATGCAGTCAATGTGCCATAATTGGGGAAATAATCCACACGAGCCATACCTCCGCAATCACCGCCCAATACAACGGCAACACCACTCACCCACCCCATACCGACAAAATACCATGTTTCATCACCTATCATGTACATGCCATAGACAGGATATAATGCGGTTGGGTCGAGTGTGGCAACCACAGGCGCATCTGATGCTGGATATTCACGCACATTCACCGCCCCAGTTAAGAAACTCGCAACGGTACAATCTCCTCCAACGATTGGGCGGACGGTATTAGTCGTATTTTCTGGCACAGGGTTCTCGGCAGGTTGCTCTACAGGACACCCACGATTAAAATCGGGACCGCCTTGTGTTGGGCAGGCATCAATATTATCGGATGTGCCATCGCCATCACTATCCGGGCAACCATTAAATTCACGCGGACCCGCTTGTGTTGGACAAACATCTATATTGTCGGGCAAGCCATCCCCATCGGCATCGGGGTCGGGCGCGGCTTGAGCGAGTACGATGGCTGGCAGTATGAGCATTAGCCAACACAATAATACCAAAATTGTAAAACGTGAACGATTCATATCAAGCATCCTCCTCAAAAGTGATGTATAGTAAATAAAGGACTATTAAGCGTATCATAGAGGGAATAGCGTTAATCAAACGTCAATCGGACATAAATACGATGAATAAATTACGATTAATGACTCTTGGGGGGGTGCGCGTATTGATGAATGGGCAAGATATTACACCAGAATTGCCCACTAAAATCATTGCTCTCCTCATTTATATGGCACGACACAAACAGCCAAAATCACGCGAATATTTAGCCGAATTGTTTTGGGGTGATAGAACAGCAAAGCAAGCCTATGGCAATTTGCGAACCGCTATTAGCAAATCAAAATCACTACTCGGCGATGCGTTGATTATTGGGCATCAAGAAATTCGTGTTGATGTGTGGCTAGATGCCAATGAATTTGAAGAACTCTCACAAAACCCCTTCACGATTCATAAAGCACTCGATTTGTATTTGGGTGATTTTATGACCTCTTTTTTTACAGGGGATGCCAGAGAATTTGAAGATTGGCAACTAAACGAAGCGGAAAAATTACAAGAGCAATTTATCCAAACCTGTTTGCAAGCCATCCAACAATTACAAATACAATCGCGCCCACAAGATGCTATTTTGTTGGCGCGGCGAGCAATTGGGTTGTATCCCTTACGAGAAGATATTCAACGGGCACTCATTCAACTATATCACTCATCAGGAGACCGTATATCGGCGCTCCGCCAATATCATGCCTATCGTAGCCTCATTTGGGAAGAATTGGGTGTTGAACCCGATAAAGAAACTCAAGCAATTTTTCATCAACTTGAAGAAACACCAGTTATCACCAGAAAAGCCGATTATCCATTGCCATCGCGTATGACATCTTTCATCGGGCGGTTAGATGATATTTATCAACTCGAATCATTGCTCCGAGCCAATTCACTTGTGACTATCACCGCGACGGGTGGCGCAGGAAAAACACGTATCGCACTCGAAATCGCCTATCGTCTACAGAATGTATTTCCAGATGGGGTTTGTTTTGTAGATTTGAGCGAGATTGAGCATCATGAGCATATTATCCCAACCATAGCCCGTCATTTTCGATTAGCAGATGAATCTAACCCACTTGCTCAAGTGACAACCTATTTACAAAATCGAAAAATGTTGCTTATCTTAGATAATTTTGAGCATGTCATGGATGGAATAGGGATTATTGAACATTTAATAAGAGAAGCCTCTCAATTGACCTTTCTCATCACCAGCAGAGAGCCTCTCAAATTATATGGGGAAACCATCTTCCACTTACAAATGCTCTCATTACAAGAGTCGTGCCAATTATTTTATGAACGGGTACGCGCCATTCAACATGAGTTTCATCGTACAGAAGAACTCGATGCGAAGGTAAAAACAATTTGTCAGCGACTAGACGGGTTGCCACTAGCCATCGAATTAGCCGCAACTCGTGCGCGGACAATGAGCATAGATGAAATTTTGAATGGACTCAATCAATGTCTCAATTTGCTGGCATCCGATTTACGCAATATGCCCCGCAGACAACGCGCCTTATTTTCGACAATAGATTGGAGTTATTCCTTGCTCACACCAGAGCAAGCACGCCTTTTTCGATGGTTAGCCGTCTTTCGGGGTGGTTGGACACGCGACACAATCCGATTTTTAGCATCAGATACCAAAGAACTCGATAATCTTGTAGAGAAAAATCTGATTCGGCGTGTTTTTTCGGGTACACATCGCTATGCCATGCTCGAAACCATCCGAGAATATGCGTATTATCAACTTGAAAAGAATGGGGAGTTATCAATCGCGCAAAATGCCCATGTGCAATGGGTGCTTCATATTTCAGAAGATGCAATGCTCCGTTTGCGAACACCCGACCATGCTACCGTCATCACCCAAATAAAAGAAGAAGAAGAAAATATCCGCATTGCGCTCGATTACCTCGCTACACAACCCAAACAACTCGAAATTTATGCACGTATTGTTAGCGCATGTGGTTGGGTGTGGAATTTTTTACAAATTGCCAATATCCCTTTTCAACATGCCAAGCGCATCATTGATAATGCAAGCCTGTTATCGCCAGCACATCATGCTCATGTCTTGGTTGCTGGTGGACATAGCGCCCATACGCTAGGGCATTATGAATTGGCAGAAGAATGGCAACAAAAAGCACTCGCCATTTATGAATCATTAGGAGATACCATCAATGCCAATTACACCCGCTTCTTTTTATCTGGACGATTGGTTGATGAAAAGAAAGGGAGTGAGCAATTATCACAACTGAGGCAAAATGCGTTATCCACACAAGACACTTTTTTGCTCAGTTTGGTCAATATCAATTTGGGGATAACCTTATTACATGAAGGCAAGGTCGCGCAAAGCCTCATCATCCTTGAAGAAGGATTACATATATCAGAGACAAATGGTTATTGGGCGATGATATCCGTTTATTATTTGAACCTTGCAGATGCTTATTATGCCCATGGTGAGATAGAGAAAGCCTTCAAATATTTAGAACGTGCCTATGCCATTAGCCAATCGGATAATACCCCATTCACCACGGTGATTTGTCTGATGGATTTATGCGAATTATGCTATGCCGTTGGGTATTTGGGAGAAATTGACAACCATCTACAAGATGCTGAACCGCTTATCAGAGAAGTTCAATCGCCAACATTAACAGTCCGTTTTTATTTTTGGAAAGCAGTTATGGCATCGCTCAATGATAATATTCCACAATTTTATCTTGCATACACCCATATTTTGCGCCATCTTCACACATTCAACACCAATATGTCATTTTATATCCTCAATGCAGTCCTTTATTTGGCGGTTGTCATGTCTAAGCAAGGGAAGTGTTTAGAGGAATGCGCTTTATTGCTTGGTGGAGCAGAAGCCTATCGAGCCTCACTCAATATTTCTTATTCACCCATTCAAGAAAAGTGGTGTATGCAAATTCTGGAGGCATTTGATGAAACAATTTATCCGCAACAGGATAAAGGAAAATTATTGCCCATTGATGGCATCCTCAAAACCACTCAAACATTATTAGAGGAATTGGTAAAATAATTGGGGATACATTTTTGCATCCCCAATTATGACAAACTATCATGGAATAACCAATACTTGCCCGACATAAATCAGGTTACGATTAACGATATTATTGGTTTGTACTAATGCATCTACCGTCACACCACATCGGCGCGAAATGCGATATAACGTATCACCGCGGCGGACTGTATAAGTAGACCCACGAGCGCAGGTTTGTGTGCCTGTGGTCACGGTGACAGTTTGATTCACGGTTGTGCCATTGTAGGTGATGGTTTGTTGTGCGATGACATTTTGTTGTGGCGGTTGTGTGACTGGGTTCGTTGTGGGTGGTACAACGGGTACTGGTACAGCAACATAAACGGGCATCACACAATTAAATAATTTCGTAAATTCACCAGAACCTGTCGCAAAGTACGGTCCGCCAATCCATTGCACACGGAAATTCCCCGCCAAATCATAACTCAATATCACTTGTCCTAATGGGGTTTGTGCAGAAACTTGACCAGCACCTCGCGCAAACAAGGTTGTATATTGAAAAACAGCCAAAGAAATGCCAGTTTGTTCTGATGTAATGCCATAAATTTCGACATTATTGGTATTGCAATAGCCAAACACGCGGTCTCCGTTGCCGTATCCCGATTGTGCCGATACGGGCAATCCGATTGCAAATAACAGGATTAAAAAGAGAAAAACAAATTTTTTCATGAAGGATAATCTCCTCATCTATTATGCTTATCTTGATATTACAACTATTTAACACAGATAGATGAAGATTTGCCATGATTATGACTGACTTATAACGATGTTCGTAGGGGATGCAAACTATCAATATTTTCGACAATTATTATGATTTAATATATAGTATACAATATCGAACTTGTGTTATAATTAAGTCAAATAAAAACAGGGGTAATAAAATGAAAAAATCAAGAAAATCAAAGAAAAGTAATAACGAAAGTGCCGCGGGTTGTCTTATTCTGATTGGGATAGCTATATTTGTTTATTCAGCTCTCAATCAAGCAGGTAATAACTCACGCACCAATTCACCTATAACAGAAACACCTCATATAAGTCCAATAACATCCCCTAATATATCACCTTCACCAACACCATCTAAACTATCTTCCACACAACAAGCACCCTCCGCTACCAGCACATCACAAAATCGGTCTACAACAACTAATACTAACAATGTGTCACCTACTTCACGACCAGTTTCTGTCAATCAATTCGATAGTGGTACCTATACAGCCAATCAAAATGTTTTGGTAAGAAGTTGCGCCAGCACTACATGTACTAATCTAGGTAGAATAAGTACAGGGCAACAGATTACAGTTCTAGGCTCGGTTGAGGGTGAGGTTGTAGAGCGTGGTTATAATATATGGTATAAAATCACATGGGAAGGTGGTGAAGGTTATGTATATGGACGCTATTTTACACAAGGTACAATAGTAACAAATCCAAATACCACAACAAACAACGATTCATCGAATACCGATAATAATGTAAATTTGGTAATGCCAACCAGCGAAATCTTTATATGTCCGAGTAATTGTGCAGAAGCGCGAGAGCGTGGATTAAATGAATTTGAAATTGCTCAAAAATGTCCACAGCTAGATAGAGACCATGATGGTAAAGCATGTTATAATGACAATTAAAAAAAGCCCTGTTGGGCTTTTTTTGTGGGCAATATAGGACTCGAACCTATGACCTTCTCGACGTCAACGAGACGCTCTGCCAATTGAGCTAATTGCCCATCTAAGTTTTATTATAGCTCAAACAGGCAATTTTGCAAGTGGTGAAAATTAGGCTTTTAGGAAAGCATCGAATACATTTTGGCGCTTTTGCCCACCAAAATTGACCAATCCGTAACCATCATCCATGCCATCGCCATAACCATACCACACCGCGCAGGCAACTTTGCCCGCTAGTTTGGTCTTGATTTCATTATAGAAGGCACTCACATATTGGCTAACCCCGCCTGCCAATCCATCATTCCCTTGTTGCCCCAAAACACCCCATTCTGTAATCCAAATCGGCTTGGTCGGCAAGGCTTGGCGCAAATGATTCACCGCCGTCGCTAAATCACCATGAACCGTGAATGGATTACCTACGGGTCCGTTGCCATAGGCATGAAAACCGATACCATCTGGGCGGATATTGCTCGGCATATTGCGGAACGCCGTATTGATATAATTCAGACCACTCCCCGCCCCTGTCACCAACCCGCCTGTGATGATGAGGGTTTTGCTATCTACAGACCGAATCGTTTTAATGGTTTCTGCGAGGAGATAGCCATAAAAATCGGGTTTGAGTGGGAGCGCAGACCGAATATTTTGTGGGAGGGTATCTTGCTCATTCCAAACTTGATAGGCATGAACCAAATTTTTATCCTTAAAAATTTGCGCTGTTTGTTTGACAATATTCAAAAAGCGTGGGGTAAAAAATGTCCGCCAAGAGTCGTCTGTCAGGCTTTCCCATGTGAATCCGCCCCCCTCGCCATAGGTCTGATGCCCCAAAATGAGGATAACTTTTAATCCCGCCCGTTGGCAGGCTTGCAGATAGGGTAAATAGCGATTAAAGGTAAAATTCACATCCTGATTGCCAAAGGCACGTTGTTCATCGCTTGGCGGAAAATTGGGATTACGCGAGACATTAAATTTGAGGCGTACCCACCCCATCCCTGCTAGAAGTGCGGGGTCTGGATTGCCTGCGGGGTTATCTATATCCAAATTCACGCCTGTAACCTTTGTGCCACGCAAGATGGGGTCGAGAACAATCACCCCACCACTGCCTTCATCATCTAAGCTGACCGCACGTAAAAATTCGCCCGCGCAATAGGCTTCATCCACCCCTGCCCGCCGAATCCGTATCCATTGATTTGGCACACCCACTTTAGATAACACCCGTCCATGCGGTTCGGTTGTCTCTACAAGGTCGCTACTTGTCAGTGTCGCCAAGATTTTGACATCATCGGTGGCGGCAGGTTTTTCGCGGACTCGTAAACTTCCTGTTGGGCGCAAGCGCATATTTGCCCAATAGACAAATAAGGTTGGGTCTACGACATTGGGCAACTTGAACTCGGATAATCCACCTGCGGATGATTGCACCACCAATTTCACAGCAGTACCCGCCGCCTTGCCAATCACTGCACCGACTTTAACAACCGTGTTGGTACTCACTTTAATCTCTTTCAATCCGCCATAGGTGGTGGTATACGTCACACCATCCAAAACGGTGGCAATTTGGAGATATGCACCATAATTTAGCGCATCATTCGCCGACACTTTGACGACTGTCCCGCCTGCCGCGCAAAAAATATCCACATCTTCTTCGGTGCTAATATCAATCCCCTCGTGCGTATCGGGGTTGCCATCAGTAGAGGTGGAAAAACGGCGGGTAATGCGTGCGGGGCGGTGTTTGGTGGGATAAGTGAGCGTGAAGCGTTCAAAAAGATGTTGCGGAGCATTGGTTTTTTCGCCATAGCGGTCTTTGGCATCAATCCGCTTGGTGAGTTCGGCTTGCAATTGGGCGGGTGTGCTGGCATTGATGACATCTATACGCACAACCAACGGATAAGCACGGCGGATATGGTCTACAGGAGCATCATTAAACCACATTTTGGGAGGGTTAACGGCAGTGATGGTATGATACCGATTGAGGTCATTGCCTGCGGGAGAACGGATAACCGCCGTTTTTTCAAAGGCTTGGGCATAGGCTTTGGTAACAGCCAGCCACGCATCAAAATTATTATCTGGTAACACGAGTGCATGAGACATAGGGGTATGAAGATTCCTTTTCTAACATCTTTTTAACCAAGTCTATATGATGTATGATAGCCCGACTTCATGGTTTATGGCAACAAAATCATGACGTTTGGCATATTTTTCCCAAATTAAGGTGATAAAGCACAAATGAGATTGTAGAATAGAAGTAACACTTAAAAATCAAGAATAGTTATTGGTGAGATATGGACACAACAATATTACAAGATTTCTTCACATACTCTCTTGATTTGATATGTATTCTCAATTCTGATGGTATATTTCAACTACACAGTCGGGCATGGGAAGCATTAGGTTATGCGATAGATGACCTAAAGGGTAAATGTTTTCTCGATTTTGTGCATCCCGATGACACCCCAAAAACAACTGCTATTATTGAACAATTAACACAAGATAACCCAATATTGCATCTCGTCAATCGGTATCGTAGTCGGACGGGTGATTATCGGCTCATGGAATGGCACATTCAGAAACGCAACCAATTTATATATGCGTCTGCGCGTGATATTACAGAGAGCAAAAAATTAGAAGATGCCCTACAAGAAAGCGAATTACGCTATCGGACAGTCGTTACGGCTATGTCTGAAGGGATTGTTTTGCAAGGGAGCGATGGCAGTATTCAAGCCTGTAATCATGCCGCAGAAATGATGCTCGGACTCACCGCAGACCAGATGATGGGGCGAACATCCATTGACCCGCGTTGGCGTGCCATTCATGAAGATGGTTCTGGTTTTCCCGGTGAAACGCACCCTGCAATGGTAACACTCAAGACAGGAAAACCTCAATCGCATGTCGTGATGGGTGTGCATAAACCCGACGGTAATTTGACATGGATTCTCATCAATACACAACCTATTTTTCATAACGATTTCGCCTTGCCAGATGCAGTTGTGGCTTCTTTTACCGATATTACCCAACTCAAACAAATCAGTGAAGCCCTGCAAGAAAGCGAAAGCCGATTTAGAGCCATTTCTGAAATGATTAGCAATTACACCTATGGGTTTCTTATTTTAGAAGATGGCACCCTCAAACATGAATGGACCGCAGGCGCATTTGAGACCATCACGGGATATACACCACTGGAATTAGCCCAGTTAGGTGGATGGGCAAAACTTATCTACCCAGAAGATTTGTCCATGACACAAAAACGGGCTGAGCGATTATTAAATGGTCAAGAATCTACAGATGAATTTCGGATTATCACTAAATCTGGCGAAATTCGCTGGCTACGCGATTACGCAAGACCGATGAAAGATAGGGTAACTGGGCGTGTTATCTCCATTTTGGGCGCGGCACAAGATTTGACAGAACATAAATTGGCAGAACGACAAAAATTAGAATTGGCGACAGAACGGGAACGCATCAAACTCATTAGTGATTTTATCACCACCACCTCGCATGAATTACGCACACCGTTATCAATCATCAATACCAGTTTATATTTGCTCATGAATGCGTTTGATGACGAAAGAAGACAATTCAAAGCAACACAGATTCATGAGCAGGTCAATTATTTAGATAAAGTGATTAGTCAATTACACGAGATTATTCGCCTAGACCAGCTTAATGAATTGGAATTAAAACCACTATCTATCAAATTTGTGATTGATACCTTTATGGATGTTTATACACCTCAAAAACCAGTTGTCATCACGCCGACTATTATCCCCGATTTGCCGATGATTCTGGCAAATCATTTTTATCTACAACAAATTTTAGAAAATTTGGTAGATAATGCGGTGCGTTTTTCATCAGACAATGGTGTTATTCGGATTATTGCGCGTAACGAAGGCAAGTGGGTAATTGTAGATGTGGCAGATGTGGGTGAAGGCATTCCACCAGACCATCTTGAACTCATCTTTAGCCCATTTCATAAAGTGAATACCGCCCGCACCATCGGCAATCAAGGAATTGGGATGGGATTATCTATTGTGAAGCGCATCATGGAATTGCATCATGGCAAAGTAAAAATACATAGCCAATTAGGTGAAGGGACAATCGTTTCCTTATATTTCCCAATTTCTTAATCAGGATAACGATACCCCGCCGACCGCCCCATGATTCCCCTATGCGATGTTGATATGAATATGTTGCCGTGTCACAATCGGCGCATATTCATTTTTTGCAGATGCAAGGGGCATAATGATGAGAAAATTATGGATAGTGTGGCTTGTGCTTTTGGGGATATTGTCGCCTGTTTCGGGGCAGGAAGAAAGTCAAAATTGGGCTGATATTATTGCATTAGATTGGGATAGGGCGGGAAATCGTTTAGCAATTGGTTATGAAGGTGGGGCTATCAAAATATTAGATACTCAATCGGGTAATTCAATAAATATTGGTCAATTAGCTGAGACAAGTGTTTTAAGCATTGATTGGCATCCAATGGATGATAATCTCATTGCAGTTGGGGCAATATCTATCTATTATCGCATTTACGATATTACTCAAAATGAAATCGTAGGACATGCGGAAGTTAGATCAACCAGTGTGAGTAGTGTGAGTTGGAATGTGGATGGTACACTCATTGCAACAGCCGCCAATTGGGTACGTGATATCTTCGCTGAACCGCGTGTAGATATTTGGGATGCAACCACACATGAATTAGTGACATCATTCCAACATAGCGGTTTTATTACAGATGTTCAATGGCATCCAACAGACCCCTTCAAATTAGTCAGCACAACGGATAAAGGTGATATTCGTTTTTGGGATGTGAATTTGAGTGATGAATATCGCCCAGCTATTTCTATAGATAGTGGAAGTGGACACGCTTTATGGAATCATGATGGTTCACAAATAGCTATTTCACAGGGGGCTACTGGTGGATGTCTTGTAAGCGTTTGGGATGTTGATGAATTAGAAGAAACTCCATCTCAACAATTTGAAATAAAATGCTACATCAATTTAGCATGGAAAAATGATGGGACATTGGCTATTTCGGAAGAATCAACATACCATATCACCGATGTGGAAGCACGCGAGATTTTTGAAACAGGTGAATTAACATTGCCAGATGGTCCTGAATATGTTAATGCACTAGATTGGAGTGTCAATGGCGACTTAGCTGTTGGTGGAACTGATGATACGTTGGTCTATTTCAAGCCCAACACCTACTACATCGTAGATGAAGCATCAGATTTGGCGCGGTTTATCAATATGGCAAATGCCAACACATCCATGAATATTTTTGACCTGCGCGGTGATTTTGAATTGACAGAGGCTTTGCCACAAATCACAGGAAAAATCACCATCATCGGAGATGAAGCACAACTGACCACCTTGCGCGAATCGGGCATGTTATCCGTTGCGGATGGTGGTCAATTGTCGTTTGAAATCAGAGAAATCACACAAGGGGCATGATGATGAAAAAATTATGGCTATTTTTGCTGATATTATTAGGGATACTGGGGTATGTGCAGGCACAATCTCAGGTTGATATTATCACATTAGCATGGGATAAGACTGGAGATCGTTTAGCAATAGGGTACGAAGGCGGGAGTATTAGTATTCTTAATACTGAAACCGGTATTTATAGTGAGGTCGTTGGACCGGCACCTTCAACTAATATTTTAAGTGTTGCATGGCATCCAACGAATGATAATTTATTGATAGTTGGGGCGGTATCTCTCTATTGGCGGGTTTATGATGTTAGTACGAATGAAATGGTTAATTATCTTAAAGTTGGATCAACCAGTGTTTCCAGTGTGAGTTGGAATGTAGATGGCACACTCATCGCCAGCGCCGCCAATTGGGTGCGCGACAGAAGTGAAGTCCCACGCATTGATATTTGGAATGCCTTCACCAATGAATTAGTTGCCTCATTTGAGCATGGAGGTTATATTAATGATATTTCATGGCATCCTACTGACCCCTATAAGTTGGCTAGTGCTTCTAGTAACGAAACAACCCGCTTTTGGGATGTAAACCTTGGTATACAGTATCGTCCACAAATCTTTAATTATGGTGGTAGTACAAATGTTGTTTGGAGCCCAGATGGTTCTCAGGTAGCCATTTCACAGGGAAGTGAGACCGGTCCATTTGTTGGTATTTGGAATGTAGATGAAGAAGCAGAAGTTCCAATGCATCAATTTAGCACAGACGATTATATCAATATCGCATGGAAAGATGATGGTTCTTTAGCGATATCCGACCAAGTTGACCTTAAAATCACAGATGTAGAAAGACGTGAAATCTTTGAAAACATATCTACTAACGATGAGAATGGCGTTAGAAGACTTATCAATGATTTAGATTGGAGTGTCAATGGTGATTTAGCCATTGGGGGCGAGAATGAGTTACTCATTTATCGCACCCCCAACACCTACTACATCATAGATGAAACATCAGACTTGGCGCGGTTCATCAACATGGCAAATGCCAACACATCCATGAACATTTTTGATATGCGCGGTGATTTTGAATTGACAGAATCACTCCCCAATATCACAGGAAAAATCACCATCATCGGAGATGAAGCACAACTGACCACCTTGCGCGAATCGGGCATGTTATCCGTTGCGGATGGTGGTCAATTGTCGTTTGAAATCAGAGAAAATTAAAACCCCGCCACTTGCCCGTCTTTGCGCGGGTCGCTCCCGCCGAATAACACACCACTCTCGTTATCTCGGCGGATGATTTGCCCACAGCCGAACAAGGCGCGGTCTGCCCCACTGACGGGGCGAATATGATGTCCCAGTCGTGCCAATTCTGCCAGTGTTTTGAAGGGTATCCCATCCTCTAACGCCAACATGGATGTGCTATAGCCACTCTCCAAACACCAGCGCGGACGGTCAAGCGCCTCTTGCGGATTGATGGCATCATCCACCATCGCGCTAATCACTTGAAAATGCCCTTGCGGTTGCATAAATCCGCCCATCACACCAAATGTCGCCCACAATTGCCCGTCTTTGGTCGCCAAACCCGGAATAATCGTATGATACGGGCGTTTATTCGGCATGAGCGCATTGGCATGATTCGCATCCAACACAAAATTTGCCCCGCGATTCTGCAAAAATACGCCCGTCCCTTTGGCGACAATCCCCGTCCCAAAGCCCATATACAAACTATTGATGAATGAACAGGCGTTGCCTTCACCATCCACCACACATAAATAAATGGTGTCGGAGCTATTCGGTGGGATGCCAAAATTAGGGTGCATGGCACGATTTTTATCAATCAGCGCCCGCCGTGATGCGATATAGGCAGGGTCGAGTAATCCCGCCACAGGCACACGACTCATAGCAGGGTCGGCGATATATTGACGGGCATCAGCGAATGCCAATCGCATCGCTTCGACCATCAGGTGCAGGCGTTGCGGGTCATCCCAAGCCAATTCGCCCAATCCAAATGATTCAGCGATGGCTAAGGCTTGCAAAGCCGCCAATCCTTGCCCGTTGGGGGGATGTTCGTGAACGGTGATGCCGTGATAATCGGTAAAAATCGAATCGCCCCAAGTGGATGTATGCGCCTTGAGGTCGCCGAGTGCCATCGTCCCGCCTAAGCCTTCGAGTGTACTAACGATGGCACGCGCCGTATCGCCCAAATAAAACGCATCTGCACCGCCTTCGGCAATGGCGCGGAATGTTTTCGCCAATCCTTTCAGTTGGACAAATTGCCCCACTTTTGGCGCGATGCCATTCGGCAAATAATCTTCGGTGTTGGGGCTATTTTTAAGAAAATTTTCAGAGCGCCCCCATGCTTCCCCGAATACAGGTGTGACGGGTGAACCGATTTCGGCGTAATGTATCGCATCCGCCAACACTTCGCGGAAGGTCATCGTCCCAAATCGGGTTAACAAATCTTCCCAACCACGTACCGCACCGGGTACGGTCACAGCATGAACACTACGCGGGGGAATTTCGCCACTCATGCCTGCTTTAGTCAGGTGTTCGATGGTTAATCCGCTAGGGGCGCGTCCACTGCCATTGAGTGCATACACTTTGCCTGTTTTGGCTTCATAATACAATGCAAAACAATCACCACCTGCCCCCGTAGAGGCGGGCGCGGTCACATTCATCACGGCGGCGGCGGCGATGGCGGCATCGGCGGCATTGCCACCTGCCCGTAAAATCGCCAACCCTGCTTGCGTAGACAATGGGTTTTCGCTGGCGACCATCCCACGCCGAGCCACAATCATGGAACGGCGCGACTTAAAATCAAATGACATGGGTTTCATGAGGCTATCCTATGATGTGGGTCTCTTTTTGATAATATCAGGTGCT
>CALDGT010000110.1 GCA_937942935.1 uncultured Chloroflexota bacterium
ACCAAGTCGAAACCAGAGGTTGAGCTAGATGAATCACTCCGCAATGATGACACCGACCCATTCTTACGCATCGAAAATGCACAAGAACGCCAACGCATTGCCGAAGCCCTTCAAACCTTGCCCTCAGAATATCAAGATGTGCTTATTTTGCGCTTTATGCGTGGGTTATCTCATGCAGAAGTGGCGCAAATTTTGAATAAATCAGAAAATGCTTTGCGGACAATTCAGCATCGCGCCCTCAAAGCACTCGGTAAAAAATTAGATACCACCCAAAAACAGCGTAGCTATTTTCGGGGGAAAAGTCATGATGAAGATGAATGAGGAATTCACCCCACAAGAGCAGGATATTATCCAACGCCTGCAAAATGCACCACAACCCCGCCTGACGAATAGCGTCAATGAGCGTATTTATCAGCGCCTCGTCGCGGAAATGAATAATCCATCTCCTCTCCCACCCAGACCATCACCCACCCGCCCATTCATTTCTATTTATTATTTGGCGGGTGTGGTGATTTTTGGGATGATAATCATCGTTGGGGGCATCTTCATCACGATTGGAACACGCGGCGATGGTCGTGGCATCTTATCTGATATTATCGCATCTGCTACTGCAACACATACCCAAACAGCAACTAATACCGCTACGGATATGCCATCATCCACACCATCCAACACATCCACACCCAGTTATACACCCTCATACACGCTAACCAATACAGCGATAGTTACGGCTACCCTCACATCAACTCATACACCAAGCAATACACCTACATTCACACCAACCAACACGCCCACAGCGACCAATACACAAAAGCCGACCTATACCCATACGCCAACCGCAACCCATACACAGACCCAAACACCAACGGCGACCATGACCAATACATCCACAGCAACCCATACGCCGACCCAAACCAATACACCAACCGCGACCATAACACCGAGCGCCACGCCGACACCCATCCCGACCAAAACCCCTGCCCCAACCCCAATCGTAGCGGGTGCTTGTGTGCCACTTACACACCCAACGGCAAATCGTTTGGCGACAGAATATGGCTACCCAGTAGCAACCATCATTGAATGGCATTGTATGGGCTTTGGATTTGGCAATATTGAACGCGCACTCGATTTGGTCAAAATTGGATACGCCACCGACCCACTCGACCTACTCATCCGCGCCCATTCTGATGGCTGGGGACAGATTATTCAAGAATCTGGGTTGAATAATAACAATCCACCAAGCCACCCCACCCCACCATCTAATAATAACAATGGGCAGGGCAAT
Organism: uncultured Chloroflexota bacterium; assembly: GCA_937942935.1. GTDB lineage: Bacteria > Chloroflexota > Anaerolineae > Aggregatilineales > Phototrophicaceae. Next base: position 1,286 of record CALDGT010000110.1, read on the forward strand.
AATAACAACAATGGACAGGGCAACAACAATGGGCAAGACAATAACAATGGGCAAGGCAACAACAATGGGCAAGACAATAACAACGGACAGGGCGATAATAATGGCAATGGGCAAGGCAACGGGCAGGGGCGCGGGTGCAAATAAAAGCGAATAAACAAATTGAATTCAAAAATCCGCCTGTTTGTAGGCGGATTTTTTGTTTGCAAATCTGAAAAATTTATGAATTTTTTCTGCATCCCACATAACAGTTGCGTTTCTCATCTTTAACGAAATTGTTATGTATGAAAGCCAAAAAGAAGGCAAATAATTATGCAAATTGTAAATTATTAGGCTAATATTTTTTAGAATGAAATATAAAGGGAAAAATTCCCGTGACTATGGAGCTAAAATCAGGGGAATTATGAAAAAAAATTTCTCATCGCTTTAGTATATATAACGGGGAACTTGGCTGAATGTTGCACCCAATTTTCCAAATTACTTCAATTCCCTATGTGTATTTTTGAAATTTTGGGGCAAAAACGCACTTTTTTGATGAGAAGGCGCTGGTAAAAAATCTTTTATAAAGTTTCGCAAAAACACAGCCTATCGAATACAATTAGGGTGTGGAGAAAAGCCACAACACATAACACTTAATAAAGGAGGAACATGAATATAATGAACCCGATGAAATTTGGAGGAAAATCGTAATATTCTTACGAGGGATACAATCGGGGAAATATGACAAAACATCATGATAACTATACACCGTACTCTTCTTTTACCGATTCCGCCCGACAGAAAAAACCTGTCTCCCCATTATTTTTCTATAATTCTTACGGAGCTAATCCATGAGTAAACTCACAAGAAATCAAATCATAGCGATTTTGGTTTTTGGTGCGGTTATATTAGGTGGCGCACTGGTTATCCTCTCTGGTCGGCAAGGGACAGAACCCACCGATGTTGTCACAACCCAATCGGTTGATGCGACAGCGGTTGCCCAAAACGCGACAGAAGAACCCAGCAGTCAACCTTCTCCGACCCCCCAAGCCCAAACCCGTTCTGATGATTCAGATGGCGACGGCATTCCCAACGACGGTACAGACCAATGTCCCGAGATTTTTGGTGATGCCGCTTTTAATGGCTGTCCTAACCCAGATTCCGATGGTGATGGCGTAGACGACAGCAAAGAACCAGCCGAATGTGTCGGCGCACCCGACCAAGGATTTGGCATCGGTGGTACTGGCTGTCCAAACCCAGACCCCAACACCGTGAACGATGACGATGGTGATGGTTTTGTGAACATCAACGACACCTGCCCCACTCAAGGTGATGCAGGCTTTGGCGTGGATGGCACTGGCTGTCCATTACCAGACCCTAATCTACAACAGCCACAAAACTTAGATAATGGCTGGGATAAATCGAGCGTGGCAGTCCGTGGCGAATGTGCCAATGGTGTGCCAACCTTCTATGTCGAAAATACTGGCGATGCTGGTGAAGGCGATATGGATGCTCCTACAACATGGCGCTTGACCAATGAAGCGACTGGCGAAGTGGTTGCCTCTGGAACTATCCAAGTCGCAGGCAAACAAACTCAAACCCTCACATTCCCAGAATTTGCGGGTTTGACGGTAAGATTGAATGTTGACCAAAGCCCAGGACA
>CALDGT010000111.1 GCA_937942935.1 uncultured Chloroflexota bacterium
AGGCGTGGCAACCCTTTGGCGGTGATGATACATCGGTTTATGCGGGTGGTGTGCCTGTGGTGGCATTATTTTCTCCAGAGGCACAAAAATTATTGGCGAAAAATGATACCTTCGCCACAACCCCCATCCGCATAGATTTTTTGAATAAATTTATTTTATTTGGCGATGGTAGCCTGTTCTTTGGATTTAACACGATTGGATTTGACGAATTGGTTCAAACGCTGACAGGCATAGATTTTAATCTATCAGACTGATGGCTCTCATCTGATAGCAACCTAACCTATGATATAATCCTCTATAGAACATAATTCTATGGAGGATTTTTTTTGTTTTTTTTTCCTTAAAAACAGACATCATTAAAGATTTTGTCATTTCTGCACACTTTAATTTGCATATAGTTCAGCATTATTTAGAACAATATCCCGATTTGCTCCGTGTATATCATCAATGGGGCGAAAATGATTTTGAGGATGGGCTTGGGGCGGCATCGCATGTCGGCAACCGCGAGATTGCCCAATTTTTTATTTCACAAGGGGTAGAACCGACCATTTGTACCCTCGCTATGTTGGGGGATAAAGCGGGTGTTGGGGCATTTTTAGAATTAGACCCCGCAACGGCAAATGCGCGGGGCGCTCATGGCATTTCAGTGATGTTTCATGCCGCCCTTAGCGGTGATACTGATATGACCGCCATGCTCAAAAATGCGGGCTGTACAGGCGATTATAACCACTCCCTTCATGCGGCATTGATGAAAGGTCATGCGAATATGGTGCGTTGGTTACTCGATAATGGCGTGACCGATGTGAACATGAAAAATTTTCAAGATAAAACCCCGTTGGCGGTGGCAATCGAAAAGGGGTACACTGATATTGAGTCAATTTTACGCGAGAATGGTGGTGTAGAATGAACGCATTAGAACAAGAAATCATTGAAAAAATTAATCAATTGGATGGCGATGCTCGTCAACGGATACTGACCTATATTCAGAATATTGCATTAGCCCCATCTGAGCCTGATGAATGGTGGGGAGAAATCGAAGAAATTCAGTCTCAAATTCGCATGAGAATTGGTGGAGGCGAAACGACGGGTATGCTCGATTTATTAGAAGAATTACGCGAGGAATCCTGATGAGCTATATTGTTTTAGATTCTGGGATGTTGATTGCAAGTGTCTTCATTGAAGAATATACTCCACAAGCAAAAAAACTCATTCAAAAATTGCAGTCCGATAAGGCGACATTTGTCGCCCCACATTTATTGATTTATGAATTAGTATCAACCATTCGTAAAGGGGTTTATCAGGGGCGTATATTACCACATGAAGCTATTCTTATCCGAGATAAATTGCTCAACTTCCCAGTAACTTTGTATTTTGACCAACCCTTGCTTAAACGCGCTTATGATATGGCAACCGAGTTAAACCGTGTGCGGGCGTATGATACTCAATTTTTGGCATTGGCAGAAAGGCTCGGTTGTGATTTTTGGACGACAGACGAAAGATTTTATAATTCTGCCAATGTGCGTTATCCAAACATCCAGTTTATTGGGACATATTCATCGTAACTCTTGTATTACGCCATAAGGGGTAATCTCATGAATCATCGTTTTATTTTGATAGTGTGTTTGTTGATGCTATCGTTGCCTATAGTCGCGCAATCAGAGGATGCCGTCATCACACCCCAAAATCTTGACCAAATTGTGTTATTAGACACATTGGGACGCGGGCAAGTGAGGGCAATTGCCTATTCTCCGACAGGGGATACCATGCTGGTCGGGACATCTATCGGGATTTGGATATATGATATTGCCCAACTCAATGATGAACCGCGTTTATTTATTCCGTCTGATGAGTGGGTCTCTGACCTCATCTATTGCCAAAATCCTAATGAGGTCGCCATCAAATTGGGAAATCAGACCGTTGGATTATGGAATATGGCAGATGATACGGTGCAATGGCTCGACCAAGCATGGGAACAATTGCCATGTGTATTTTCTGATGAACCCCTCCCCAAGCCCGAATTTTTAGAGATGAGTCCTAATTATGTGTATAGCCCTGATGGTCGGTTTGTCGTGTCGGGGTTGTGGGATGGCGTCATTCGCATTTGGGATGTCCAAACGGAAGCGTTGGTTACATCGCTGGTGCGTCATGAATTGACCCCAGATGATAATGAAATTCTGAATTTGATATACAGTGCCGATGGTCAACGGTTGATGAGTGTATCACGTAAGCACCTGATGATTTGGGATATTGCGACCAGCACCGCATTATTTAATATCTCCCTTTCAAAAGAATTAACCGAGATGGCAACAAGCGCCGATTTGCGGTTTATCACCACCTATGCTTATGATGAGGGATTGCAAGTGTGGGATGCTTTGGGCGGAATGTTAATTTTAGATACAGATGATTTTATGCCATTGGTGGCAGACCTCACATTTTCTCCGGATGGTGAACGACTTATCAGTTTATCTATCAATGTCGTTAGGGAATGGTCTCTTGAGACCGATGTCATCGAACATTTTTGGTTATTGCCCTTGCCACATCTATCGGATGGTATCAGTAACCGTTCGGTTATAAAGGGAGCGACTGAATTACATTATTTATCCAATAATAGAGTCATCGCTTTTTCAAATGCAGACCCCGGGAGTACCGCGTTTGTCGTCAATCCACAAGACTTAACATCCACCGAAACAGACCCATTCCCCAATCAACCGTTATTAAATGCCCAAGCGATTGCTGTTTATCCTCCTCGACAAATTGTTGTTATTGGCACACACGATGGCGCAATTCTCGCAAATTGGAATTTGGGTGATATTCATCAATTAAATGGCGTTAGCGGTTTTATCGCCCATATCAATTATAGCCCCGATGGTCGGTTTGTGTTGCTTGGTGATGATTACAGTCAGATTTTTATTTGGGATGTCCAAGAAGATACATTGGCAGGCACGATTACAGATGGTTATTGGGGGACATTTAGCCCCGATGGGACAACCATTGCCTATGTAGATGAAATCACCGTATTCATTTATGATGTCCTCACGGGGGAAAAGCGACACATCCTTTTGGGGCATACTGCACCAGTAGGACAACCTATTTTTAGCCCCGATGGGACAGTATTGGTGACATTTTCCCGACAATCAGATAACACCATGCGGTTTTGGTCAACCGAGACAGGCGACTTGCTCCATACGATTCCATTGACGGGCGAATTTTTGACCGACATTGTGTTTAGCCCTGATGGTCGGTTTATTTTTGCCTCTTTTTTTGATGGAACAATCCAAAAATGGGGGATAGGGCAAACCCGCACCAATTCCTAAACCAGCGCCTTCACAAAATCACCCGCGCTATCGAAACGGTCATCTGCACTTTTTGACATACAACGCATGAGTGCCAACCCGACTTGTGGTGGAATTTCTGGGTTCACCAAGCGAATATCGGGCGCGGGTTGATTGAGATGAGCAAAGACCAAATTGCCCACATTGCCAGAAAATGGGGCTTCTCCTGCCAATAATTGATAGGTCATCACGCCAAGCGCATAAATATCGGCACGGTGGTCTACATTTTTTGAACTCATCAATTGTTCGGGCGCAGTATAATCGAGTGTGCCTAAAATCCCCGATGATTGTGTGAGGACATGGCTATCATTCACCCACTTAGCGATGCCAAAATCGAGCAACCACACATGGTCATCATCGCCAAGCATGACATTACTCGGTTTTATATCCCGATGCACAATCGCTTGAGCATGGAGATAATCGAGCGCATTTGCCAATTGGCGCAAAATGGGGAGCATTCGCTGAAGCGGAATTTTGCCCTCTGCTTTATAAATTTGCCATAAATCGCGCCCATCAATGAAGGGCATCACCAGATAAAGCTGGTTGTCATGCGAAAAGGCTTCTATGACAGGGACAATATGTGGATGATTGAGCGTGATAGCGAGTTTTGCCTCGCGTTCAAACCGTTCTGGGGCTAAATTTTCTTGGAATAAGGCTTCTGCCAATACTTTGAGCGCGACCATTTTGTTTGTTTGGGTGTGATTGGCATGATACACTTGCCCCATGCCCCCTTTGCCGATGAGCGCCCCAACCGCATAATGCCCCACTGTCTGCCCACTCAATGCCCCGCGTTTGCCTTCTGCATAAATTTCGACCCGTTGTTGTTGTTGTTTGTTTAGTTGAATCAGGTCTTGCCGAAAGCCAAAAATGCGCTTGTCTATCTGATGACGGACGCGCTTTTGGGTGAATGGTGAGGCGAATGCGACCAGCCCCGTTGCGATGATGGTCGCCAGAATATCCATTTCTTGCCCCAAGATGATATTGAATAGGCGCTGAAAGACCACCAAACTGCCCAAAAATAACAACCCCAAGACCACACTGATGAAAAAATAGACCACACTGCGATTGATAGCGAGGTCTGCTTCCCAAATCCGATACCGCACCACCGAAAAGCCAAGCCCCATAATGAGGAGATAATAGGCGCTATAATACACCACGCGCAAGGTGATATTGAGCCATATCGCATTTGTGCGGGCTTCGATAATTGGCAAAATGGTGAAATACAACCCTGCGCCGAGTGTGACCATCAGCAAGCCCAATGCCCCGCCTAAAATTGCCCACTTCGCTTGTTGGCGTTGTGATGGACTGCTATGACGGCGATAACGGATAATTTGTGCCATCATGCCAATACCAGCGAAGATGAAGGTCGAGAGGAATAAATCGAGTCGAAATTCGCCTTGTGCGGTGGTGAGTGCGCCCGCAAATATCCGTCGTCCAATCTCCCATGTCATCCCCAAATAAATCCACCAGCGCATCCATTTGGGGATATATTGACCATCGGGGAACACCGCCAAAAATTTGAACACCAAATAAATGGTTATCAGGGTATGTACATTGGGCAACCATTCCCATGCGGTATTGGCAAATGGCGATACACTGTTGCTAATGTCCACACTAATCGGCAAGCCGATGAGCATCCCCGTTGTGACCATGACGAGACAATCATCGGCACGGCGCAAATAAAAGAT
>CALDGT010000112.1 GCA_937942935.1 uncultured Chloroflexota bacterium
CATCGTGCAGATTGCCTCAATGCACCTGCGCCAGAGGATGCCATCAAATTACGGTGGCAAAAACCAACAATTAATCATGAATCGGCAGAAGTCATTATTCATGCACCATTTCGTTTTGGTATTCCGAGCCTCATCTTACACAAACTCGAAGCACGCCAAAAAACAGATTCAAAAGATGGTCTCATTTTGCATCGTTATTTCACAGAGACAAATGCCTATCAAACGACCATCACTTGCACCATTTCATCATCGAATATCGAGCATATCAATGGGCTAGAAGAAGATTTACAAACCCTTCAGGCGCGTGGTGATATTTTTGATTATTCATTTTGGGGGTTATTCCACAGTGAGCAGATTCAATTAGCCAATAAATTTGATAAACGCCAACATAACCCGTATACCCTCAAACAAATCCGCGACCAAGCGATGTTTTTTGGGCGTGATGAAGAAATTAAGCGCGTTTTGGAATATTTGCGCGAAGGCGAAACCTTCATCGTGTTATATGGTCAAAAACGGATTGGCAAAACATCACTCATGGAGCATTTGGCGGGGCATCTGATTCCCAAAACAACCAATGCCGATATTATCCCCATCTTTTTTGATGCGCTCAGTTTAGCACCATTTACAGCGACTACTTTATTACGCGCACTCATCGAGACTGCCACACCCCATATCACACGGGTTATCAAACGGGCAACGCTCCCCACCGATTTGCGCTTGCGCCCACATGAACTTCATCAAAATCCATTCACTTATTTTGCCGATTGGGTAAAACGTGTCGAAAAACGACTAGGGAATAAACGTCTCTTGTTCATGATAGATGAGTTCACCCGCGCAGAAGAAGAATTTCGGCGAGGGCAGGTGGACGAATCTTTTTTTAGCGGATTACAGTGGTTAGCAGGCAATCAGCATATTGGCTTTTTTATTTGTGTCCATGACCATATTTATCGGCATAACACACAAAGTTGGGGTTTCTTACAACGCGGTCATCCGTTATATTTACGCACGCTCGATAAAAAAGCCGCCCAAAAACTGATTCAACTCCCCTTACAATCCCTTTATCAGTTTGATGAGGGTGTTGTGGATGAAATTGTAGATTTAACTAATGGGCATCCCTACTTTATTCAAGCGATATGTTTGGAACTCAGTGTTCACATGTCCAAACAAGATACACATCGCATTAAACGCGATGATTTACAAGTGGCGATTGCCATTGTTTTACACAATGGAGAGCATTATTTCAATCATTTTCATAATCGGATAGACGCATTGACAAACAATGTCTTAAAATGTGTGGCGCTCCTCGCCAGCGATGAGGATAACCAATGGGTAGAACGCGACAAAATTCAAGAGACTGCCCTAGAGTGGCAACTTGGCACTCGTATTGGCATTTCCGAAAGTATTGGCACACTCTATCAGGCGGGTATCATCGAAGCCCAAAAGATGAATACAAAAGTCGCCTATCGTATCCCAATCAAACTGTTTCAGTTTTGGCTACGACAAGGCACACATCCCTTGATTAAATCCGACATCCAACGACATTAGCGAAGGAATTGGTCATGAACACCTCACAAAATCCTTATTCTCGGTTATTGCACTTATTTGATGCTGACCATTTTTATGGGCGTACAGATGAAATTATCGTCATCTTACAAATTATCACCGCACCACACCCAACCAGTCAAGCCATTTATGGTAGCCGAACCATTGGTAAAACGGCATTGCTCAATTACCTCAAAGACCCCAATGGCGCACTTTTTGTTTATCGTGATTTTGTCCACAGTGCCTATCATGTAGGTGGCGGGCGATATTTACATTTTGTGTATATCAACCTCAATTTGTTCACAGAAGGCGACGATTTATTCTTCGTCCTCGTCACTAGCCTAGAAAATAGTTTAGATGACGATGATTCGCCTGTGATGGACTTTGAGTTCGCACATTATGATAATCAAATGACTAAAGGACAACTCCATACTATTTTGCGCGATACACTACGCCGATTAGATGAAATGGGTGTGCGGGTTGTCTTTTTATTAGACGATTTCGATACAGCAGTGATGGTTCTTACCATTGAAGATGACCATCTCCTCCGCACGATTGCCGATATTGCACCGTTTATCATCGCCACAGAAAAGCCCATTCCAGAGCTACGCCCCGATATTGTCGAAGCGTCTCCCTTACTAGGTATTCTGCGCCCAAGTGCATTAGGGTTATTATCTGGCGAATCAGCACAAGCCCTCATCAGGCAACCTGCAAGGAATAGTGGTGTATTCATATCCGATGACGAGATTGCCTTTCTGATGAATATCGGCGGAAAGCATCCATTTTTATTGTTATCGGTCTGCGAATTTTATTTTAATATGCGCCGAGATTACCCAGATTTACAAAAGCTCCTCGCGCATCATGATAATTGGGGCAATATTCGCAATCAATTTATTAGCCGTCTATTGAATTTATCGCACATCAAAACAGTGTTACAACGAACATGGACAACGCTTTCACCAGAAGAACAGCGAGTTTTGTTACGCATTGCCGATGAAAATGATAATCCAAAAGCATCTGATGCAATCTTAATCGCGGGTAGATTGGTGAATAAAGCCCTCGCAGAACTAGACTTTCAATATGGTGTGTATCGCATTTCGGGCGGGTTATTGCATGAATATCTCAATCGCTATACTACCACCCCACCCGCACAACCGAAAACATCCACGGCAACCATGCTCACGGCAAATGCCAAGCAATTGATTCAAACCCTATCCCCAATAGACCGCAATGTGTTTTATTATTTGGTCAAAAATCCGAATCGGGTTTGCACATTTGATGAATTACTCGATGCCGTTTGGACAGATACCGATAAATCAAAACGCGCCTTAGAAGCCGCTATCCACCGTTTACGCCGTCACCTAACCGATGGGCAAGAAATTCAAAATATTCGTGGGCGTGGTTATAAATATATCGCTAATGCCAATGCCCAACCCGCAAAAATGATGGATTAAAAGTATGACGGCGCAATTGCGCCGTCATACTCATCTTAACATCAGGGCAACCCAAATAATTCTAGTTCTAGCCCACCATCCGTCACTGCAAAATCGAGGACATCATAATTTGTTGTCCCGACAATTGCTCTGGAATAACTATCAAGCGCATGTGCTAACCCAGTAAAAATATGGTGACGAACAGCATCAGCATACGCTGTAGATGTTGCGCCGTTGCTGGTATTGGTAATATTGGTCACACTCCACCGCATCATCGTAGTGCTATCGGCAGGGTCAATTGCAATTTCGACAATACCTGTCTCGCCATTGATAACCACAACAATGAATAATTTATTTCCTGCCATAAAATCGGTGAGCAAATAAGACCACCCACTGGGTATCCCATTCGTCTGCAAGTGATACAACAAATCTTGTTCGGTCATGAGTGGTTCAAATGAAACATACACCGAAGCAACATTCGATACCACCATAATCGGTTGTGAATCTAGTATAGCGCTCAAAGACGTACTAAATACCTTATTCC
>CALDGT010000113.1 GCA_937942935.1 uncultured Chloroflexota bacterium
GCACGCGGACAAACCATTCGTGCTTATGTATTGGGTGTAGACCAAATAGCAGGGCGAATCGCCCTCAGCCTCAAGCGGTTGCGCCCAGACCCATGGAAAACGGTTCATGAACGCTATCATGTGGGCGAAATTGTTGAGGGACTCATCACTAATGTGGTTGACTTTGGCGCATTCGCTTGCATCGAAGAAGGCTTAGAGGGACTCATTCATGTGTCCGAATTAGCAGAAGGTCACTTTTTGCACCCGCGTAATGTGGTCAAAGAAGGTCAATTAGTCCGTGCTAGGATTTTGACTATTAATGGCGCGGCACGACGCTTGGGTTTGAGCTTGCGTGTAGAGATATAAAAATACGAGACGGCGATAGTTGCCGTCTCGTTTGATGTTGATTAAAAAAGTTCCAATAAGCGTTGCCGAGCATCTTCTTCTGGTGCTTCAAACTCGGTGCTAAGGGTCATAGGGTTGCGTGAACTGGCGGTTAAACCTTTGACCATCACACTAGGCATGACAATCATCCGCGCAAAAGCCCGTAACATCTCCTCATCTTTTTTGATAATATCCAAAATGCCACGGTCTTTTCCCCACTGACTAGTGGCAATATGGCGGGCTAACAGACGCGCCAATGACATACGCGGGGAATATTGGTCAATAAAAAAAAAAAATGTCCCAGAGAGTTGATTCACATCTACCTCTTCCCACATCCCTTGTTTGGGGTGTTGGAGCATAGATTCAATCGGGACGGGTGGGGCATGAACCTCAAAAACATCCATCAATTCTTGTGCAATTTCTTCTAGGCGTTGCAAATTATCCATCGGTTTCTGAATCCTCGTTTATCAGCATATAAAAGAGTAACAAGGTATTACCATATAGACGCTCATCTGTCAGTTCCAGATGTGTCAATGATACATCTATACGTTCTACAGGGTCAATTTGGACGATAACCGTGGTCTCATCACTAAACCAACCTTTATCTTTATCGAGTGCCTGTATGGTTTCGAGCCATAATTTTTTATATTGCGGTGGCGCGATATAAATATAATCGAATGGCGGTTGTGGTGGTGTTCCCTTAGCCAATGCCAAGACATCCATCCGTCGCACTAAGGCACGGTCTTTTAACCCTGTGTGTGCTAAATTCTCTTCTATTGTACGACAAGCGAGGCGTTCTAGCTCAACGAAAACTGCGCGTTCTGCCCCCCGACTGAGGGCTTCGATGCCGACACTGCCCGTCCCTGCGAACAAATCCAAAAAAGATGCCCCAATAATATCGCGCCCAATGATGCTAAAGAGCGCCTCTTTGACCCTATCCATGACGGGGCGGGTGGTATCTCCGGGGACGAGCTTTAATTTGCGCCCTTTGGCGCTTCCTGCAATAACACGAATTGGCATGTGATTGATTATCCTAAAATGTCAACTGCTTCGCGTGCCATCCGCAAATGCGAATAGGGGACGGTGGCAGGTAATGCCCGATTTGCGCCGATGATGATGCGACTACGATTGGTTTGAATGAGTGCCTCGCGCATGGCTTCGCGGATGACCGTTGGTGTGCCAAGATTGAGGTGTGTTTGAGTATGTAACCCTGCACATAAAGTTTGGCTGGTGCGTGTTTTGACAGTTGCCCAATCTAAATGTTTATCGGTTACATCCCAATTAATTACCTGCATGGGATAACTGGTGGCGAGCGCGAACATGGGGTTATCTGCTAAATGGAGTATATTTAACCACCATTTAGGATTGCGCGTTTCTAAGATTTTGCGGTCATTGGGAATCCCAAATTGCACATATTCTTCTTCGGACATCACGCCAAAATTGGCACAGTCCATCATATAAGATATACCAGCGATACCGATTTTTTTGAGCGACTCGAATAGTCGCATGGTATTTTCGGTGAGTGTATTTAAGCCTGTTATCACTCGTTGCGGGGCTGTTCGCATGTGTAAAAGCATTGTCATTTCGCCCGCGAGCATCCGCGCTTGTGAGAGAGGGCTATAGACAGTCGCCAAGACCGGTGTCCCTGTTTTATCTGCTTCGGTGATAATCCCACGTAGGGCTTCGAGATATTTTCCCAATTCACCCCGTGCAGGGTCTAGTGTGCGGAGTTCTGTCCAATCTAAACTACGCTTGATGATGGTTTTGGTGATGGTGGCATCGCCAGAGGCATCCCCATTCCACACCGCTTCGACACCGTAATCTGAGACAGAATAGGCGCTAAACGGTGTGGTGCGGATGAAATCCCAATCATATTGTTTTTGAAAATCGAGAGTAGCGCGTACAAAATCGGCAAGGCGTTGGTCATCGCCCCCAAAATGTCGCCATAAGGCAATGGGGACGCGGTCAACCTTTTCGCCAATTAAAGCACGCTCTAATCGCTCGCGTTTATCCATTATTAGGCGCCCAATTCATCTAACCGTTGCCGACACATGCGTGCCAACATCATATAACGGTCATCTTCGGTGGTCTTGAGGTTATTTGAACCGTCCTCGATGATACGGGCTTTTTGTAAGGCTTCTGTGGTTTTGGTGACAAAATCATAAGCCACTTGAAACGATTTTGTTGCGCCCGATTTATCGCCACTAGCGCGTTGTGCCAACCCTTTGCCATAGAGTGCATCTACATCATTTGGTTTGACAGCTAATACATCTTCAAAGGCGCGGATTGCATCAATATTTTGTGATTGACGATGTTGTTCCCATGCTTTTCCGACCATTTTTTGACGTTCACGGCGGGCTTGCGAAAGTTCATTGAGGCGTTCTTGGGCGATAGCACGGATAGTTTCGACTTGAGCATAAACAGGGCTTTTTCCCCATTGTCCGCCCATTGGGATATTTTGAGCATATTTTAATTTGAGGGTGTTATCGAGGGATGGCATGGCTAATTTGAGCAAAATTTCTTCAACATATTCATCCATCACCGAAAAATAATTGACTGCTTTGAGCGCAGTAAAGCCAGATAAAATCGGCTCAAACGCTGGTGAAACACTAGGGTCTCCGAGCATCATATCTTCTAACCGACTGACATTATCACGCGATAATCCAACTGACTCATGAAAATTCCCCATGGTGTGCAACCCCACCGCTTCGCGCAAAGTATCTAATGCCGCCGAGAATGATGACTTGGCAGAATTGACCGCATTCCAAAATGCCGAATTTTGAGAATCTCCAGAACCAGATGATGTAGAGACCGCATTTTTTAACCCGTCCACCATCTCTAAAATAGATTGCCGAATAGATGTGATATGGGTGTCATTGAGGGCGAGGTTTGAAGGCATCATAAACTCCTATACAAATACACGTTAAATTTTTTTGATATGGGGTCTATTGTACATTAAATCTTGGCGATAATGCTACTTGTGACCCGATTAATTCTCCGTTGGATGAGAAAAATGTAATTCTACTTTCATATAAACACACATCTGAACACCGATAAATTTCGATGATAAGCCGATATTCGCCTGTTGCTAAAACATCTGTGACAGGGATGGTATATTCATCGAGTAAATATTTTGAGAGCGACCAACGCCGTGTCGGATACCCCGCCAAGTAACGCGGTTCAGATTGAACCCAACGTAACCCTTTTGCGCTGGTATTCTCTAAAAAGACGATGACCTGAAAGTTATCATTCAGACGGCGAGCAGTACGCCATGCCACTTGAACATGGATAGTATCGCCTGTGGAATAACTCTCCTTTGGGTTGATAATCTGATACCCCAACATTTCGATTCCGACATCGGTCTTATGATTTTGGGCGACAAAAGGGGTTATACCAGACCCAGAAGCAGGGTAAATCGAATAAGGTGCTTGTGGTGCGATGAATAATCCAAAAAAGCTAAAAAATCCGACAATGATAATCCCAATTAATCGCGCCGATTCTACGGGGAGCAAATTTAATTCTAGTAATGAGGGGATGCGTTTGCGCCTAAGAAGCGCAAATAGGGCATTGATGACCAAAAATACCATAATGATGCCACTAATGCCCCACGCCGTTTGACGATTAGTGGTCGTATCATAAGAAAGTGTCAAGACCCCGTTAGTTGCGCGTCCAACGCTGACTTGCATTAAGCCAGAAGCGGGATTGCGTGTGACGCTCACAGGTGTTTCATCTACATCTGCCTGCCAGCCATCTGCATAAGCCCGTAACACCTCAAATACAGCAGGGGTATCGGTTTGAATGAGATAACGGTCACGATGACTTTCTGCAAAAATAAGTCCCGCTTGCTTGGATATTGTCAATTGATTTTGCGGAATACGGACAACATTTGTTTGCTCATCGGCATATCCACTGATGAGTCCTCGATTAGGGACAATGGGTTGGGGTAGGGTGATGGGAATAGGTGCAGTTGGTGGCAAAACGGCTACGCCATA
>CALDGT010000114.1 GCA_937942935.1 uncultured Chloroflexota bacterium
ATTTATGTTTGTTTACAGGTATAAAAACGTATATTATTAGTTTGTGGGGATTTATTATAATGAGGAAAGTAGCCCTATTAGTTGGAAATGGTCATTTTGAGAGTAAATATATTGCACCATTAAGCGCACCTGCCAGAGATGTTATAGAACTCAAAAAAGTATTGGAGCATCCTAGTTTAGGTGGATTTGAGGTTAAACCACCGCTACAGGACAGACCTATAAATGAGTTGAATCGGGAAATCCGAGAATTTTTCTCACGAGAAAAAGCCGATTTATTATTATTTTATTTTTCTGGACACGGCTTTATTCATGATAAGCAATTATTTTTAGCCACACACTCCACTGTCAGCGAAGATTTTACTGCTGATGCAACACATGCAAAAGATAATAACATCTCGTATATAGATATACTTGAGTGGGTTAAAAAATCGGTTGCCGACCAAGTTATCATTGTTTTAGATTGCTGTTATGGCGGTTTGACGGATGCTAAATTTGCCGCATACCCGCAAATGCAACCTTTTGACCTGCAACCTCAGCAATCTGATGAAAAAGCACCCTTCTTATTGACTGCTAGTGATGACACACACCCTCTTGCATATCAAGATAAAAATGGTGATTTATCGTTGTTTACAAAATATCTTATCACAGGGATACAAACAGGTGCGCCCGATAAAAAAGAAGAGGGAATAATTTATTTAGACGATTTGCATACTTATATCAGAGATAAAATTTATGATAAACAAAATCCACAATTAAAATACCCAAGAACCCCTCACCCCAAAGTCCCAATTGCAACCTATGCGACGTATCGCTTAGAAATTACAATTGCACAACAAGAAGACAAACGTATCATCCCGAATTATGAAATTGTTTACGATAGCAAGCGAGATGCGAACTCGGCTTATTTACATCTGGATAACCAACCGTTTGTGATTGACTTGCCTGAATTGTATACTGTGCCACCTGAATTATACCCCAAACAACACGTCAAGATTCAGTTATGGGAATCGGGTAAAAAGCGAAAACTTTTGACCGAGGCGACGGTTAGCGCACAATCCACTCCAATTCGTGTGCAATGTATCCGCAAGGATGCAAAGGCTCATTTTGAGATTAAACCGATAGATGATACTTGTAAAATTGTCGGCAAACCAAGAAGAACCGCACCGACTCAATCTTTGCCTACATTGGCGACTATTCAACCACCAAAACTGATTTTGATTTCATATCTTTTAGATGGGACGATGAAAGCCGAGAATTTGCGAGTTGCTAAAGATATTATTTTGGATTTTAGTCGCAGGTGTGAGGGGATTGGTATACCAATTCAGTTTGGGTGTTTTGTTTATGGTGAATATCTTAAAAGGCGTGACAGGTTGGGAGAATCTAGTGTGGATAACTTATCACTGTCGCATAGAAAAATGCCTTATGAATATCAACTAAAAGATGAAGAACTCACATCGCCTAATCTATTTTCTAATTCAAAAAAATTAGAAGATTTTCTCAATGATATTCAACCCCAACCTGTTTTTGAAGAACAAGATACGGCAGATGCTTTAGAACTTGCTTTTCAATATGTGAATTATATTCAGATGTATAATCAAACTTGGCAAGAGAGTCAAAAATACCTTGTTCTAGTTGGTAATTCTTATCCACACCCAATATCAAAAGATGTTCACGAATTTGGTGTATATGACCTCTCTACCAGCGAGTTTCATGATATTTCTTGGCGGGATGAATTAGAAGAACTAAAACAGACTGTTCAGCATCGGTTAGCATTATGGATGTCCAATGCCACAGCCTATCATCGTTTTTCAGAGCATGTTTGGCGTGAATTTGATACCAATGGCGAATATCATAAAATCGCTACCACAAAAGATGCTGATGTGCCTTTAGAGGTTATTTTTAAGCAGATACATGGCAAAAAGGCATTTGCCCTAGATGGAGAAATTTTATTCCCATTCTTAGATGAATATAATGAAGTGATATAGAGAGTATTTATATGGCAGATGATAAAAAACGTAAAATTGGTGTTTGGGGACCCTCAAATTCGGGCAAAACCAGTTTTTTAGTTTCACTAATGGCAGAAAATTGGGCTCGGTATAATTATGTAACTACATCTATTGGGGATTCAATCCCATTCATCCCTGATTTTAAGCAAGGATTATTTCCTAGCCCAACAGATTCTAATACCGACTTGCCACGATATAGTTATCGGTTTGATAAAGTGATTGATGATAGAGGTAGGACAGATGATAGCAGAAGTTATCATCTAAGCCTCATGGATGTGGCGGGAATTGAAACATCCAACCGAAAAGCCAATCATTATCAAGAATATTATGAGGAATTGGCGACATGTCAGGGTATTATTGTTATGATTGATGTGAATGCCATCAAGATTAGCTATAAAGAGGGCGAATCGCGTTTTGGTAGGGGAGGGGAAGATTATTATTCAGGATTAGCTCGGTTGTTTGATAACCTACCCAGCAAAAATAATAAAATTGAAGCCTTTATTGCTTTTTGTATCACCAAAGCCGATTTAGACCCAATATGGGAAAAGGTGAAGGAGCATCGCCATAAACCGCAAATCCCATTTTCAGTTTTAGAAGACTTTATGGGTGATGAAATCAGTGCGCTCATTCAAACCCGTTGTGATATTCGCCATCGTATAGCGGTATTTGCTACCAGTGTTGTTGGGCGCATCAAAACTGAAAGTGGTAATGAACGCCCGAACATCATCCCAACAGGGCAGGATCATCAAATTCGTATTTATGACCCAGAGAGGCGGCAAGCCCAACATATCGTTAATCCTGTATTATGGTTATTTAAGTGCCTTGACGCCAGACAAAATGATTTTGATAAGTTGTGATACGGATAAAGCATGGTAAAAGCATCTCTTGTACATTTTCATAGAAGTAAATTATTTGGCGAGACCATCAGCGATTTTATGGTGGTTGCCCATTCGGTAGGTATTACAAAAAACCAAGCTGAAGAAATTTTTCAACGTATCAAATTAGGAGATTTAGCCGATAATGAGTTTAATCAAAGCGGATTTGCTTTGTTGAGCTTAAACCCCGATAATTTTTTGTGGATACATATTATGCCTGCCGAAAATAAAGACCGAGGGCATGTTATTTTGGATTATCATTGCTGGATTATACCAGTCAGTGTGATAATGGAGTTGAAGGGGAATTGGATGTTATTGGCTGAGTCATTAAATCAGCAACAGATTCAACGCAAATTTGAGCAAATCACACCCGATTTAGAACCTACATCGCTTACGATTGAACCGCTAACTCCAATTCAGGAAAAAGAATATATTTCTGCTGTGCTTCAGGAACCTGATTTTCAATCTATACCTACGAAGATGATTTTTCAACAAGCATCTATTATATCCCAAAGTGCTATCCCACTGTATAATGCAAATATGCCATTATCATCAGATACTCGCTTAAAGTGGATTCAATTGATTACCTTTACGATACCTGCACAACTACGTTACCAGATTACATTTTCGACACTCACATTTGATAATGATGTTGTGGATATGAGTGTCAATATGCCGTATAAACCCATGAGCCACTTTTCTGAGAAAAATATTATTTTCAATTGGACAAAAAAGGAATTATATCATTGGAAACCATCGCCCGATGATGGCTATCTTTGGGCGATGCAAAATAAGGGTATAGATATTATCTATGAATTAGATGATGCACTTGCCCGTTATCCAAATGAAGATAAAGTCAGTGTATTTAAGATAGTGTGTTATCGCCTATGGGCAGAACATCAAATTGCCAATAAAGCAGACAATTGGGATGTGTTATATGAGACATTTCGAGATGATGTAACCTTATCTGAACAAACATCGAGTCAAATTTTGATGTTGTTGATAAATGCTTATTTTGAAGAAATAAGTGATGATAAAGCCAATCAATCACTTCGGATGGTTTATGATGTTAATGCGCCATGTGAAATTTGGCTTAAAGCCATAACGATTAAATCGGGTGATAATTTATTTTTATCCCCAATTGAGGATACAGATGAATATTATCATCGGCGCTATACCCTACTCAGAGATCTATTTCAAACTTATCGTGATGAACGGTTTATTCCTTATCTCAATGAAACTATCGAATTATTCAGTGCCACTATCAGCCAAACAGCGACAGAATATAGCAAAAAACGGATGATTTCTGATGACGTTAGGAATCGTCATGTGTTGCATATTACCCAATTTATGATGAAACTCATTCATGATATGCTGTCGTTAAAAATGCCTATTTCCACAACACCTTTTTTACAAGATTTTGCAGATTTGAAACGCTACAAACCAGCATATCAAAGCCTTCAAATGTGGCTCA
>CALDGT010000115.1 GCA_937942935.1 uncultured Chloroflexota bacterium
TGATGCTTCCACGAGCATCCACGAAATATGCGAGCATTCGCTCCTAATAAATCTGTTTTACCTGTCAAATAATCTGTTAAACAACGCTCCCACGCATTCCCTGCCATATCCACCACACCAAACGGGCTATCGCCCCTACCTTCATATTGGGTGACGGGTGTCGTAGATTTGCTTCTGCCAATTTCTTTGCCCCGCCAGTTTTTAACAGACATCGCATTATTGCACCGTGATTTATCCCATCTATCTCCCCACGGATATATCCGCCCATCGTCGCCTTGTGCGGCGCGTTGCCATTGTTGCTCAGTCGGGAGCATAATTTTTTCACCTGTGATGGCACTTAACCACAAACAAAATGCAATTGCTTCATACCAACACACATTCACACGCGGATATGTATCACCATCAAACATTCTTGGTTGAGGTTGTTTATTTTTAGTACGCCATTTTTGAGCATCTTCGCTAAAATCCCACCATTGTGTGTCTTCATAGCCATCAGGATTATTAATGAACCTATCAAATTGGGCGTTGGTTATAGGGTATTTAGCCATTTCAAAAGTAGGTACACTATAGGTGGTTCCTTCTCGTAAATAGCCTAGTGGTTTAGTTAATGTCACATTACCTTCAGGGATGGTAATCCAGTCAAACGGCTTGGGCATCATTTTCAGCGAGGTTGTATAGGGAGTATTATTTTCATCAGGAAGCTTAGGTAATTTTTGAAAACGTTCTACTAATGCAGTGAGTGCGGCATCAGAGTAGAAATGTGACCACCGCAGACTATTAATCAACTTGAATTTCTCCCGCCATTCGTCGGGTAAGTAGCCCGTTTCTTGTTCAAAATTTATACATTCATCTATCACAGGGATAATATTCCGTCCTAGATTGAGGGCTTCTTCAATTTCTTGGCGTACCCAATCACCTTCATGTTGACACCGCTCTAATGAGCCGTTAGCAATGAGTACGACAAAATGTGTGCGTGCGCCAATTTGATTGCGTATCGCCGAGTCAAACGGACCGTTATCTATTGTTCTAACATCCAAAAAGACATCATATCCATGTTGGCGTAAATGATTAAAAATCAATACGGCGAGGTCACTGCTGACAGAACGCCGATAGCTGATAAAAACAGTTTTATTGGGGTCGGTTGCCATAAATCCATCATCCCACAAATCTCAATAGTGGGTGTTATTATGGCAGATTTTGGGGTGGGGTGCAACAAGAATTATTCTTCAACTGTGCGTTTTTTATCAAAAATCTCGCCCGATGGCTTGCCCCTGAGCATCCCCAAAACGGATAAATCTTCATCTATACCCTGCCAATGCACCCCGCTTAACGACAAGCTATAGGCATTGCGTTGTTCTGGGGTGGCGTTCAACAGGCGCGGATACCATGCAAGGGGTGTGGCAATTTCGCGCCCATCCTTTAGGGTCACACGGAGCATGGTCTCGGTAAAGCTAACGCTCATCGGACGGTCTTTTTCTGATGGTGGTGTGTTATTCTTCATCATCTTCTCCAAAAAACGTATCCCATACTTCAATCAAATATGCCATATTATCATTGATGTGTTGCTCAATTCGTTTTAATTCACGCGAGTTATAACCATAATTATAGGCTAATTCCACGGGTTCTAGCCAGTATTTCGCCTCATTTTCGGCGCTACGAATATGAACATGGCGCGGTTCATCATTCTCGTTGGCATAAAAGAAAAACCGATACGAACCAATTTGCATGATGGTTGGCATATCCAAACCCCTTTTGTAAACACTAAAATAACGATTTTCTCCCCCTTCTCCGTTTGGAGAAGGGGGTCGGGGGGATGAGGTTATACCTTACCCTACACCCCTGCCAATTTTTCCAATCTATCCACCATATCCGCCAGCACACCGAAGGTCGTTTCGACAGCATCGGGTTTCATCATATCCACACCCGCGTGTTTGAGGGCATCAATCGGATATAACGCGCCACCCATGCCTAAAAATTCGACATAATTTTTAGAGGCGTTGGGCTTGCCAGATAAAATGCCTTTCGCCAATTCGTGCGCGGCGCTGATGCCTGTCGCGTAGGCATAAACATAATACGCATTGTACAAATGCCCAAAGGTCGCCCATGTGATGCCGATGCGCTCGCGGTCAAAATTCATTTCTGTGCCATAACCTTCTGCGAACAAATCGGCGCACAGGTTGATGAGTTCATCCGCCGTCACACCCTGCCCTTTTTCTACCCGTTGATGCACTTCAAGTTCAAAACGGGCGAGTGTGGGCATGATGAAGAAATAACGGTGGAAATTGCTCATCGCTTCTTCAATCAGCGCAATTTGGAACAGCGTATCGGGATTGGCTTCACGCAGATATGCACGAGTCATCGCTTGATTGAAATTCGATGCGACTTCCGCCGCAAATAGTGTATAACGGCTATTCACCAACGCCTGATTTTTCTTCGATAGGTAACTGTGCATACTATGACCCAATTCGTGCGCCAATGTGCTGAGTGCGCCCATCGAATCGTCATAACTCATCATGATGAAGGGCATGGTATCGTATGTGCCAAATGAAAATGCACCTGTCCGTTTGCCTTCGTTCACGGCACGGTCTACCCAACGGTCTTCTAAGCATCCCTGACGCAACACGCGCACATAATCATCACCCAATGGTTTTAGCCCATGACTAATCCATTCAACCGCTTGTTCAAATGGCACAACGGGCGGTTTTGATGTGAGTGGCGCCCAAATATCATAAGGTTGGAGCGAATCCACACCCAACACGCGCCGACGCACCGACCAATATTTATGCCATGTGGGGATATTTTTCTTGTAGGTGTCAATGAGGTTATGAAACACTTCTACAGGGATATTATTTTCAAATAACGAGGCTTCGAGTGTGCTATTAAATCCGCGCACCCGTTGATAAAACACATCGCGCTTCACACTCGAAATATAGGCGGTGGCAATCGTATTCTTGAACGCCAAATAACCATCGGTATAACTTTCGTATGCCGATTGGCGCACAGCACGGTCTGGGCTATCCATCCATGTGTCGTAGGTGCTTTGCGCCACAGGGAGCGATTCGCCCGCGCTATTTTTGGCATTTGCAAATTTCATATCCGCGCTGGTGAGAATATCAAACACATTTTCAGATGCACCCATCGGGTCAAATGACATGCCAATGATTTGTTCCACTTCGGCAGAGCGCACATGCTTTTGACGGCGGAACAGGTTATCAATATATTGGGCATAATGCGCGAGGCGTGGTTCACTGGCAACCCATTGATTCAATTGTGATTGACCAATAGCAATGAGTTCTGGGTCTAAAAAGGACATGGATGCCATAGATTGGGCAAAAATGCCATTCGCCTTGCCCGTCATGGCAGTGGCTTGGCTATCGAGCGCATTACAAGCCGCTTCCATCGCCGCATAAAAATAAACATTCATGGCTTGGCGCTGAATTTTTTCGGCTATATCAATAAAATCGGCGAGTGTTTGTGGGCTTTCGGCTAATCTGCCTGCAAATTTCTTTGCCTCTGGCAAAAGTGCCAATACTTCACCCGCGGCGACTTCCCATGCGTCCCGATTAGGGAATACAGTTGGGGCATTCCATGTTTGAATGGGGGGGATTTGGTCACGAGTGGGGAGGCTAGAAGCGTTATTCGACATTAAAAGTTCTCCTATTCAAAAAAATTTTAACGATTGTAAATAGTTTAATTGGATTGGCAAAAAATTGCAACTAAACTTGAGGGCGATTTTTGAAAATCACAATTTTGCGCCGATAATTGAGGGTATATTCTTTAAGGCGTTCCTCTGCATCTTGAAATTCGATGCTGGCGAGGACATTTTTGAGGATGGTAGCACTTTCGCAAACAAATTCAACAAACCGTTCTGGCTGATTCTCGCCATAGACTTGCCATGCGTAAATCATATATAAGCCCATTTTTTGCAATTCGGGGACAAATTCGCCAAGCATATATTGATAATAGGCTTCATTGTGGTCTGGGTGAATATCATACGTAATCATAATGCGATGACTAGGGGTAATTAACATAATTCGCATCTCCTCATTCATGCGTCTTCCCTATTTTATCATAGATAACCGAAATAAGCACTTGCCCCTAACGCCATACTAAGGTATGTTATGAGGTGTTTAGAAAATCATTCATTGAG
>CALDGT010000116.1 GCA_937942935.1 uncultured Chloroflexota bacterium
ATATTTATCTGTTGGGGACAGACCTCAATGGGCGGTCTTTGGGACTCGCCCGCGAGGGTGTGTATCGGGAATGGGCATTTAGGCAATTGGATAGCTCGTTTAAGCAAACTTATTTTGACCCTGTTCCAGAAGGGTGGCGCATAAAATCATTTTTGGCGGGGCGGGTATCATTTCGGCATGTGAATATTTTAGAGACCACACCATCACCTCAATTCGATATCATATTATGTCGCAATGTATTGCTCTATTTTAGCCAGATGAATGCGATCAAAGCCGAGACCATTTTTCATGGGGCGCTCGCGCCGTATGGGGTGTTGATATTGGGTCATGCAGAGATGATTCGCCAGCGCGATTTGTGGACAATCCAAACCCAAGATGATACGGCTATTTATATCAAAGGCAGATACTTTCCATCTGAATTAGATGAATTAAATGCCAATAAAGCACCAACACAATTGTTATTGCAATCGGTGTATGAGCAGGCTGTCAATGCGATTCAAACTGAGCAACATACCCAAGCCGAAACACTTATCCGTGAATTATTGCTCGCAGAACCACATAATGCAGGTGGACACTTGCTCATGGCGGTGGTGTTTGCGAACCAGAAAAAAAGTGATGAGGCGCATTTTCAGCTTGACCTCGCGCTCGATTATAACCCGTTGTTAGCCGATGCTCATTACATCCGTGCGATGCTTCATTGGGAGGGGGGGCAGATGGGGCAGGCAGAAGAATCGTTGCGGGCGGCATTATATTCACAACGTAATCATCCGCTTGCATCATGGATGATGGGGGATTATCAACATAAAATAGGGGCAGAAGCGCGTGCGATTCACCATTGGCTGAATGCTCAACGCGCCATTAAACCCTTGTTACCAGAATGCCCTATTTGTGTGGTTAGCCCAATGTTGGCAGGACAATTGGGGGATATATTGGCGGAGAAACTGAAAAACGCGCTATAATCATCTCATGTTGGCAATAAAAACCTATCAGTTAGGACAAGCTCGTGTCTGATGCGAAATTTGTACTTGAACATTTTTATTATGGACAACTCGTGACCAATAACAAGCCGACTGGCGACCAACGCATCCTCGCCATGTCTCCGGGGATGTCGCCAAAACTGGCAGAACAAGCCATAGAACGCGCCACATTGCCACCCTTCATGACCGCCAAAAGTGGCGCATGGGCAATTTTGCGTGGCAGAAGTCGGCTTATGCCGTTTTTGATGATTCAATCTCAGCAAGGGAGTGCGGGGCAACTCATCTCGCATTACATCCTCATCACCCCAGAATTGCTCAAGGCAATTTTTGGCAATTTGCGTGGGTTATTGAGTTTGGTTCAAGAGACGATGCCCATTTTCGACAAACCCGATAATCGCCTTAAACCCATTGAATTTGTGCCACCACATGTTCGCACCACAGATGAAGAAATAGATGATATTTTGGAATTGATGACCATTACAGGCAACAAACTCCCCACCATTGAAAATTTATTAGGGGGGATTGTGCAAGGCACGCCCATTATTGTGCAAGGTGCGCCCGCCGATTTGAATCAACGGGTACAATTTATTCAGGGGTTACTCTCTTTGTTGCCCTCATCTGCCCGTTATGGGGTGACATTTGCCACTCATAGTTTGCCCAGTAACGATAATGATGCCCAAATTCGCTTTTATAGCGATGATGTCCCGCCCGCAGATGCCACTGTGTTCAATTGGACGCGCAAGCAAATGATTGGCGTGAGTAATGATGACCCATACAGTCATTTTATTATCAGTCAATTGCGCCTCGATACCGAATTGGTCATTCAGCGTAATAATTCGATGACGGCTGTGGCGGGATGGCGGTTTAATTTGGGCGATAAATTGAGCGATGCGCTTGCTTATGCCTCACAACGAGTGCGTGTAGATGAAGCCCTCAAAAATTCGCAACCGATTAATAAAGATGAAGTCGCCAAAATTTTGGCAGAAGACCCAACCCTTTCAGATGATTTACGGGCGTTATATGCGGGGCATTTGGTCAAGTTTTCGCTCGCCATGCGTGATATGACTCATGCCGACCCTGTGGCTGTTTTATTGCGCGAAGATAGCAAATTAGAACGAATTATTTGGCGACAAATGGAAATGGCGCTCAATGAAGGGCAGGGGTGGTTATTGCATGAGACACTCATTCGATGGATTACCAACCCACTCGGTCCACAAGGGCAAGATTGGGTAGATTTGACCCATCGGGCGGGGTTATCACGCTTAAAAGGATTTGTGGATGATACCGATATTGAAGGTATCTCTAATTTTCTAAAAGATTTGCAATCGGCAGATGATTCATTGCATGTCGAGCGTATTATTCAGCCTGTTTTGCGCTTCACCTTGCCCCTATCGGGCGATGCACAAATTGCAGAGAATGTCTTTTTGTTGGCGCTCAAATATTTAGAACCAGATGCGTTCAAACGGCTGATGAATCAAGATAAATTCCGTGAGCGCCTCAATCCCAATATCATTCGGGCATGGGGTGTGTTGAATAGTGAAACGAAAGCTCCAAATGCGGGCGAAATTTTGGTCAAAGCCTCACGCAGTTTTGGCGAAAAGTGGGAAGGCTTGGTGCTGTTGCGCTTGTGCGAATTTGCCCAAGAGAACAAACAATTATATATGTTCTCGCCTTCATTGCTCCAACGCCTCTATCATGTCCTCACCACATCAGATGGTTCGCTCCATTCTGACCGTCTGCGTAAGATTATCGCCCCACTCGAAGACCGCGCCACCCTCATCGCCCTAGAACATCCTGCACCACGTATTTTGTTGCAAATCCGCCTGCTGTTGGGTGATTATCAAGATTTAGCCAGTCAGATGATAAAGCAACTGTCATCCTTGTATGCGGGGGATAATCAACAAAATTATTTAGGTATGGTGAATGAAGTCTTTTCGCAGACACCCGTCCCTTTGCGTGATGTCTCGACTATGCTGAAAGCGATTAATCAATATGGGGTTAAATCTGTGCCATATATTGTCGCCAGCATTAGTTCCCTACAACGGCACACAGGCGCGGCAGAACTCGATGATATTGCCTTGCGAATTGGTCAACAACTCTTTGATGAACGCTATTTGATAGATGTTATCCCGCCCGCCGCCATCCTCAATTTGATGGATCATTATGCCTCGCGTCGTAGCCTAGAAGGGCTAGAAGATATTACCACTGTTGTGCCGTATGCGATGGTCGAATTGGGCGCAGAAGGCGCAAAGACATTGGTCGAAATTTATAAAAAGGTCGAATGGAATAGCCAAGCTAAAGCGAAGGGCATCGAAATTTTGGCGGGGTACATTCGCCTGCTCGATGAAGAGCGTGGGCGCAAAGTGATGAACTTTTTGCTCAAAGAACTCTCACCAACACTCCGCCCACCCTTAGAGACTGCTTTTGTCCTCAAGCGGTTGCTCGGTGAACTGAACCTCATCGAATATGGTCAACATTTACAACATGCGGTAGATTTTCTCACCTATACGCATCAGGTATATTTAGACCCCAAACGCGCCCCTGTACAAGGCATGATTGTGAACGGGTTGGCGGCAATTCCGGGAAAATTAGACCGCCCAGACCATAGCGCCATGATTAACAGTATCCTCGAAATTGGCGAAATTATAGTGGGATATGCCAAACAGCATCGCCCAGAATACGAAGAAGATGGGCGCATTATGCGCCTGTTGACCGCCAAACAAGACCCCGCCAGCGCGTATGAAGTGGTACGGATTATTGGAGGGCAACTGATTTCAAATAATGAACGAGTCATCACTAAATTGAGTATCCCCGATATTCGTTATCCATTGGATGGAAAAACCATCCCGATTTTGTATCGAGATATAAGAGCGACTCACTTGGTATTGAGCAGTTTACGCCGTGCTATCCCCGATACACAACCCGTAAAAATGTCTGTTGGTGAAATTGCGCGTGAGGTGCGCCATATCATTGCCTCATTGCTCGAAAGCCCATCGAATACACAATTACAAGATATTGGACGTAATTTACAAACACTCATCAATCTTGTGACGATGATTCAATTATCTAGCGATACCAAAGCATTTGAAAATGCAGGTTTTGGTCGCAAAATCGAAACAGGTGGGCATCGTCCGCGTAATACACTCGAATTTTATCGCTTCATCTATGGTTATTATGGAGGACATTCTTAACGTATGGATGTCGGCGTAGAGATTAATCAATATAAAATCATTGAGCATATTGGGCGGGGAGGCATGGCAGATGTTTGGTCTGCCAGAGATACGAAATTAAATCGGATGGTTGCCATCAAGACCATTGCACATGGGCTTGCAACCGATTCTAACCCTGTTGCGATGTTCAAACAAGAAGCACAAACTATCGCCCAAATGGAACACCCGCATATTCTGCCGATTTATGATTTTGGTGATTATGAGGGACAACTCTACATCGTCATGCGTTATGTGGCGGGTGGGTCTTTAGAAGATGTGTTGCGCCGTGGTCCGTTGCCGATTAATGAGGCGCTCCGTATGGGGCAGGCGATTGCCCAAGCCTTAGATTATGCCCATAAACAAAAAGTTGTGCATCTCGACCTCAAACCCCCGAATGTGTTATTAGATAGTTCTCAAGCCCCTTATTTAGCCGATTTTGGTTTGGCGACAGTGCTAGACCGTGAAGGTAAAGCCACAAATCCGGGGTCTGGAACATTGCTGTATATGGCGCCCGAACAACTGACATCAGAGGTGATAGATTGGCGTGCCGATTTATATAGTTTTGCGGTTGTGATGTTTCATATGCTCACAGGTGTTTTGCCATTTGATGCGACACCAATTGCGCTTAAACAAATGCAATTTCATCAGGAATTGCCCGCGCTAGATGAATATAACCCACTTGTGCCATCTTTTTTTACCGATATTTTACGGCGTGCCACTGCCATAGACCCTGATGACCGTTATGGGTCGTTGATAGAAGTCGTAGAAGAAATGCGCTCTGCCCTCAATACGACAGAATTTGGTGGGGTGTCA
>CALDGT010000117.1 GCA_937942935.1 uncultured Chloroflexota bacterium
AATATAATCCAGAATCCGCTTGTGCGCTCATCTTAGAAGCGACAGGCTCAGAACGTCTCTCGACTGATTTTTATGTCGTCAATTCGTTCAATTACGAATCATTGGCGGTGGCATTACAACAACAATGGGCAGAGGGTTGTATTGATGTGAATATCTTATTGCGCGAGGAAGGCATTTATTATGCCGATACCGAATGGCTCGAAGTAGATTTGGGTATTACTGGTTGGGGAGACCGCCCCTTGCCACAAGGGTATTTTGTCGAAGCCTATATCACAGGTGGAATTTACAACGAAACCCATTTCTCTGACCCCGAAGTAGATGCGCTGGTCGAACAAGCCTCGCTCACACCCGGAATTGCGGAACGTAGCGCGATTTATGCCCAAATTAGCGCCATTTTTGCAGAACGTGGACCCGTCATCATCCCGTGGTTTGCCTCTGTGGTCGGTGCGACCTATCGGGATATTGAAGGTTTACGGATGCACCCATTCCCCGGTCAAACCGATTTCCGCACAGTACGGATGAACGGGTAGTCGTCCCTACATAAGCCTCGTTTGTCTGCTACAACCTAACTAATTCAACCTCACCCCTAAATCCCCTCTCTAAACGGAGAGGGGACTTTCAAAAATCAGGTTTTCTCCCCTTCTCCACTCTGGAGAAGGGGCAGGGGGATGAGGTCTAAAAGGACTTACCATGATTCGTGAACTGATTAAACGCCCCCTGAGCCTACTTGGACTCATTATCGTCATCCTATTTGTTTTTTTAGCCCTGTTTGGTAGCACCATTGCGCCCTATCCGTATGATGATTTCATGCGCGATGAAAATAATCGTGTCCTCAAACGTGCCGAACCATCCGCCGAATTTATTTTGGGGACAGATAAAGATGGTCGGGATGTATTCAGTCGGGTGTTATGGGGCGCACGCGATATTATGTTTTTACCCGGAATTGCCACCTTTTTTTCGGTGCTGATTGGGACGGCGCTGGGCATGACGATAGGTTATTATGGTGGATGGATTGATGAAGTCGTGTCGCGCCTATTCGATAGCCTGTTATCTATCCCCGCGATGGTGTTGGCATTGGTGATGTTAGGACTCATCGGTGCGTCTTCTGTTGGGCTGGTCTTTGTGGTGGTGGTGTTATATATCCCCATTATTGCCCGTGTGATACGTAGTGCCACACTCAATATCCGCACAAAAGGATATATTGAAATCGCAAAATTGCGCGGAGAATCCACATTTTATATCCTCACCCGCGAAATTTTTCCCAGCATTTTGCCTGCGCTCACCGTTGAGGCGGCATTGCGTTTTTCGTATGCCATATTTTTGGTCGCATCACTCGGATTTTTGGGATTGGGTGTGCAACCGCCTTCACCCGATTGGGGGCGGATGGTCGAAGAAGCGCGTGGGGAGGTGGCGCGTGCGCCGTGGTCGTTATGGTCGCCCGCCGCCGCGATTGCCATTTTGGTGATTGGAGTGAATTTGTTGGCAGATGGCTTGCGCCGTTTGTTTCGATACGAAGGGGCAATGCGATGACCATGATTCAAGCACAAGGGTTATCTATCGAATATGCGCTCAATAATCGGTGGGTGAATGTCATTCACGATGTATCACTCACAATAGAACCCTTACAAATTCACGGCTTGGTCGGCGAAAGTGGTAGCGGAAAATCCACATTGGCACTCGCCATGATGGGATACATGACAGAAAATGCGCGAATTAGCGCGGGCATCCTCACCTTTAACGGCGAAAATCTGTATGAATTATCATCGCAACGCTTACGCGATATTTGGGGGCGCGATATTCATCTTGTGCCACAAGATACGCTATCGGCATTGAACCCCGCCTATCAAATCGGTGAACAAATGGCAGAAATCACGCGCCGTCATCAAAACCACTCGCGCCGTTCTGCATGGGAACATGCCATCACCCAATTAGAACGGGTGAAAATTCCTGATGCGCGAGAGGTGGCGCGGAAATATCCGCATCAACTCAGTGGGGGTATGCGTCAACGGGTGGCGATTGCGATGGCACTCAGCACACAACCGCAATTTTTGGTATTAGATGAGCCGACCACCTCTTTGGATGTGACCACGCAAGCGGTTATTTTGGATGAATTTCGGCAATTGATATTAGATAATAAATCTGCGGCGTTGTATGTCTCGCATGATTTGGGGACGGTGGCGCAATTTTGTGATGTGGTGACGGTTTTATATGGTGGGGAAGTGATGGAATCTGCGCCTGTCTCTGAGTTATACGCGCATCCCACACATCCCTACACGGCGGGATTATTGATGAGCCTGCCCCGCCAATTAGAAGGCTCAGATACACGCATCCCCACGATTGACGGCATCGCGCCCTCTTTGATAGAACGCCCCAAAGGGTGCGTATTTGCACCACGCTGTCCACTCGCCATTGCCCAATGCCATGC
This sequence comes from uncultured Chloroflexota bacterium, assembly GCA_937942935.1. Classification (GTDB taxonomy): domain Bacteria; phylum Chloroflexota; class Anaerolineae; order Aggregatilineales; family Phototrophicaceae. Next base: position 2,426 of record CALDGT010000117.1, read on the forward strand.
CGAAAAACCGCCGTTAGAGCCGATGACCGATTCTCATCAGATTCGTTGTTGGCGCTGGCGCGACATCCTATCGGGTGATGCCGAAGCCAAACCGAAGCCGATTGCTCATAACACGCCTGCGCCCCCGCGCACATCGCATGTCCTCAAAGTGACGGGGATGAAAAAATATTTTGGTCAGCGCACGGTGTGGGATATGCTCACACGCAAAGCCTATCGCCCAACCCGCGCCTTAGATGGTGTGAGCATTGATATTCAAGAACGGTCAACCTTTGGGATTGTCGGCGAGAGTGGAAGCGGAAAATCCACGCTGGCGCGGTGCATTATGGGCTTAGAAATGCCCGATTCTGGCGAAATTGAATTGTGCCAGATGAATATCAGCACAAACCTCAAAAATCGTCCAAAAGAGGCGTTACGGCGTTTGCGGATGGTGTTCCAAAACCCCGATGAATCGCTCAATCCGTATAAAACAGTTGGGCAAGCCATCAACCGCAATTTATTACTACTGGGTGAACTAAAAACCCGCGCAGAACGCGAGGAACGGATTCACCAATTACTTAAAGCTGTCCGACTCACACCCGAATATGCCACACGCTACCCTTCTCAATTGAGTGGTGGCGAAAAACAGCGCGTTGCGATTGCGCGTGCCTTCGCCGCCGAACCATCGCTGATTGTGGCAGATGAACCGACCTCCTCGCTGGATGTGAGTGTGCAGGCGGTCATCCTCAATTTGCTCAAAGATTTGCGGGCAGAACGCGGGGTATCGTATTTGCTTATCTCGCACAATTTGGATGTAGTCGCCTATTTAGCCGATTGGATTGCGGTGATGTATTTGGGGCAAATTGTGGAGGAAGGGCGGGTGGATGCGGTGTATAAAGCGCCGTCTCATCCGTATACAGAGGCGCTGGTCTCTGCGAATCCATCCACCGACCCGACCAGCCAAAAATTTGCCATTCGGTTGGATGGGGATATTCCTAGCCCGCGTGAAATCCCAACAGGATGTCGGTTTCATACCCGTTGTCCGCGTAAAATCGGCGCGATATGCGAAACACATGAACCCCCATGGCAAGACGCGGGTGATGGGCATTTTATCCGTTGTCATATTAGCGTGGATGAATTGAGAATATTACAAGGAGAATAATATTATGACCATATTATCATCGCTCGACCTCATGCCAAAACCATTCGCATGGATAAATATTCCTGCGGGCAAGGTGAAAATTAAAGCAGGTGGTTATTTGAAAGATGACACGGTTTTTAATGTAGACACCTTTCAAATAGCAAAATACCCCACCACCAACGCCCAATTCGATGTGTTTGTGAGTCATCCAGACGGCTACAAAAACCCTGCGTGGTGGGATTTTAGCGAGGATGCTAAAAAATGGCGTGCTGATAATCAAACACCCCAAAATA
>CALDGT010000118.1 GCA_937942935.1 uncultured Chloroflexota bacterium
TAACCTGATGATAAAAATCCCCGCCACCCCAGAAGGGATTCCTGCCATTGAAGCGACCATTGCCGAAGGTATTAGTGTCAATGTCACCCTCATCTTTTCGGTGGCAAATTATGTCCAAGTCGCAGAAGCCTATTTGCGCGGTTTAGAACGTCGTCATGCCGAAGGTTTACCGATTGATAAGATTGCCTCTGTCGCCAGCTTTTTTATCAGCCGAATTGATAGCATGATTGATAAAATGCTCGAAAATAACATCCATTCGGCGCGGATGGCGAGTGATATGGCGCGGGTACAAAGCAATTCAAAATTGCTTGGACGGGCGGCAATTGCTAATGCTCGCCTTGCTTATCAACGCTTTTTGGGTATTTTTAATGGAGAACGATTCGCCAAACTCAAAGAAGCGGGCGCACAGGTTCAGCGTCCATTGTGGGCATCTACCAGCACCAAAAATCCATCTTATTCACCGACTTTGTATGTCGATTCGCTCATCGGCAAAGATACCGTGAATACTGTCCCACCAGAAACATTGGTCGCATTCAAACAAAGTGGCACCGTTGCAGGCGAAACCATTTTAGACAAAAGTGAAAATCCACAAGAATTATTTGACCAATTGGCAGAAGTGGGCATCGAAATTGACCAAGTGACCAAACGCTTGCAAGATGATGGTGTTGATGCGTTTGTAGTGGCATTTGAAGATTTAATCGCCCAAATCAAATCAAAACGCGCCATTTTGAATACAGGTATGATGGAACGTCAAAAGTTGGCACTCGGGATTTATGCCAATCATGTTAAAGATGCCACGACCCAATTGAGCAATGCCTTTTTTAATTCGCGTATTTGGAATCATGATGGTAGCTTATGGAAAGACCACGGTCCAACCATCTCTAAAATTCAAAATCGCTTAGGTTGGCTCAATGTATTGACAACAATGGATATTGAGCGTGTGAAAAAGTTGCAAGCCAGCATCAAAGGCGCGGGATTCACCCATGCGGTCTTATTGGGTATGGGTGGTAGTAGCCTTGCTCCAGAAGTGATGGCACAAACTTTTGGGATTCAACCCAATTTCCCAGAATTGTTGGTGATTGATAGCACCAATCCCGCACAAATTAAGCGGATTGAAGACCATATCAAATTAGATAAGACCCTTTTCATTGTCGCCAGCAAATCGGGTTCTACCATCGAAACAGCGTGCTTCCAAAAATATTTCTATGCCAAAACAGGTGGCAATGGGGCGCAATTTATCGCCATCACCGATGAAGGTAGCGCACTCGCAAAAGAGGCAGAAGCGCACAAATTCCGCGATATTTTCATCAATCCATCGGATATTGGTGGACGCTATAGCGCCCTTAGTTATTTTGGGTTAGTGCCTGCCGCTATTATGGGGCTAGATATTGACCGCTTCTGGAAAAATGCGCGGATGATGATAGAAGCTAGTGCCGAAAATATCCCCGATGACCAACATCCCGGAATTGCGCTCGGCGCGATTATCGGTGCATTGGGTCAACAAGGGCGCGATAAAATTTGTATATTCGCCAGCCAATCTATTGCCAGCTTTGGCAATTGGGTAGAGCAATTGGTCGCCGAAAGCATTGGTAAAGAGGGTAAAGGGGTTGTTCCTGTGGTAGGTGCAACGGTTGGTCGCCCACATGATTATGCCAGTGACCGCTTATTCATCTATCTAAAAGTGTTGGATGATAAAAGCAATGAAGAACTCGATGAACAAATCAAGACCTTGCGCGAGGCGGGGCATCCGCGTGTGACATTGTTACTCGATGACCCTTATGCGATTGCGGGCGAATTTTTCCGTTGGGAATATGCCACTGCGGTAGCAGGGCAATTGTATAAAATCAACCCGTTTGATGAACCCAATGTCACCGAGAGCAAAGAAAATACTGGGCGATTGCTCGCATATTATCAAGAACATGGCGCATTGCCCCAAAATACACCGTTCATCGAAGATGACCAAACGGGCTTGTATATCAGCGAACACACCCTCGCCCCATTGCGCGAATTGGGCGAAGCACATGCTTATAATATCAATAGTCGCTTAGAATTGTTGGCGGCACAATTTAATGGCACACATTCTGGTGATTATTTTGGCATCTTAGCCTATTTGCCCAATGACCCCAAAGTGCATGAAAAATTAGAACGGATTCGCCGTCGCTTGCGTCATGCGACTCGTCGTGCTGTGACATTAGGTTATGGTCCACGTTACCTGCATAGCACCGGTCAATTGCATAAGGGTGGGGCGAATAATGGGGTGTTCATCCAAATTACGGCTGACCACAGCGTAGATTTGCCTATCCCAGATATGCCCTATACATTTGGCATTTTGAATGATGCACAAGCGGCTGGTGATATTGAAGCATTAGAAGCACATGGTCGCCGTGTCATTCGTCTACATATCAAGGGCGATATTTTGGCAGGGATTGATAAACTGCTCGATGCGATTGAATTTGTAAGCGAAAGACGGCAATAAATCGGTTATATTGATGTAAGGGCTTGTCATGGCAAGCCCTTATAAATCATGATTTTATACCGTGACGACCACTTTACCCCGCGCATGACCTTTTTCGACATAGCCTACCGCTTGCGGAATCTCGTTGAATGAATAACATCTATCAATGATTGGGGTGATTTTTCCCGCTTCTACCAACTCTTTGAGGAATATCAAATCGGCTTTAGCGCGGACTGCGGTGGGCATCACGCCGATTTTTTGTGTTCCACGTTTTGATACTCTTTTTGACCCAAAGTCAAATCGAATCATGTGCCATAAACTGGTAAATCCTGCTACCACAGCAATTCCATTGGGTTTTAGTGCGCGTTGAAAATCTGCTACTGTTAAATTTCCTACAGCATCATAAATAAGGTCATATTGCACGCCATTTTGGGTAAAATTGGTTTTTGTATAATCTACAACATGGTCTGCACCAATAGAACGCACCAGTTCAAGATTGCGTGTGCTACAAACACCAGTCACCTCTGCACCAAAATAGCTTGCTAATTTAACTGCCATAGACCCCACACCGCCTGATGCACCATTAATTAGCACCTTTTGACCTGATTGAATGTTGCCAGAGTCGCGTAAACCTTGTAATGCGGTGAATAAGACCATTGGAAAAGATGCCGCCTCTTCAAATGAACTATTCGTAGGTTTATGTGCTAGTCCTCGTTGGGGGATGCTGACATATTCACCAAACCCGCCAAATCCAGACCCACCAAATACCGCATCGCCAACCTTAAATTCATCCACGCCATTCCCAACCGCGACCACTTCTCCGGCAATATCCGCGCCAAGAATTTGATTTTTGGGTCTTAGAATGCCATTAAATAAACGAGCAAGAAATGGCGACCCGCGCATCAAACGCCAATCAAATGGATTGACAGATACTGCGCGAACTTTGACCAATACTTCACCCTCTTTTGGGGTTGGTTTTTCGATTTCAGTGAGTTTGAGAACATTGGGTGAACCATAGCGTTTATAGACAAATGCTTTCATCATTCCTCCAGATAAGGTGGTGTGAATTAATCAACATCATCTTATACGTATAACCGAGTAGAAAGTTTCTAAAATAATTGTAAGTGAGTAGGAATAATATATTTACTTTAGCGTATTGAATCTGGGCTTGACATGGCAAGCCCACACCCTATAAAAACTCATATATTGATGATAATTTTGCCTCGCGCACGCTCTGTTTCTAAATAACGGATGGCTTCGGGGATTTGGTTGAATGAATAATAACGGTCTATCACTGGTTTTACTGTGCCAGCCTCAAGCATTTCTCTGATGATAAGCAAATCTTCTTTGGCACGATTTGCCAATATAAAAGAGACCTTTTTATCCCCACGCTTCCCCAATAATGCCACTTTAATCATTTTTATCAGACTACCAAATCCGACAACCACACATGACCCACTTGGCTTTAATACCCGCCGACGTGCAGAAATAGATAGGTTGTTAATGGTATCCAGAATCATGTCATATTGTTGACCTGTTTTGGTATAGTCTTGTTTAGTGTAATCAATCACATGGTTAGCGCCTAATGAACAGACTAAATCAATATTTCTAGCACTGCAAACACCTGTTATCTCTGCGCCTATTGCTTTTGCTATTTGTATCGCAATGGTGCCAACGCCACCAGATGCCCCATTCACCAGAATTTTTTGACCTGCTTGCAAATTGCCTGCGCGTAATGCTTGTAAGGCAGTGAAGGCAACGGTGGGGATAGCGGAGGCTTCTTGAAAGGTGATATGAGCTGGCTTGTGTGTTAATCCGTTTTCTTTGATAACGAGATACTCTGCAAATCCATTTATACCAGAGCCACCAAATACCTCATCCCCAACCTTAAATTCTGTCACATTTGCCCCAATTGCCTCAACACGCCCCGCAATATCTGCACCAAGAATAATGGGTGTTTTGGGCTTAATGAATCCATTTCCCATACGCACAGGGAGAGGTGAGCCACGCATGATATGCCAATCTAGCGGATTTATAGATACAGCATGAATTTTGACCAATACTTGGTCATCGCTAGGTATTGGTTTTTCAATATCAACATATTGCAATGTATCAGATGAGCCATATTTGCTAAATTGAACAGCTTTCATTACCCTCTCCAGATTTGCGTATTACAGCCAATAACAACAATACGCACAATCTCAGAAAAATGTTCAAATAGCCTGTTTATATGGCACATTCCACCAGTTGACGGGCAAAATTTCCAATATTATTGGCTGGATTATTCACCCCATACATCCGCACCGACATGAACGCGCCATCCATCATCAAATAGAGTTGATTAGCTAAGGCTTGCGGATTTTTTGCGTTGATTGCTTCGCATAACGATAATAATCTGGCTTGTACCGCCTCTTTATTTTGGCGTGCCACCTCATGCCCTGCATGAGATGGGTCTGGAAATTCGCTGGCGGCAATCAAGAATGGACACCCATAACAGGTTGGGGTAGAAATGAGCTTGCCGAGCGCCTCAAATACAGCAATCAATTGTGATTTAGGGTCAGTATGCGGTGCGGTTGCGCCATCAAACCATGCCCAAAATTGCCGATCCATCTCTTCTAAATAGGCGACAATCAAATCATCTTTTGACCGAAAATGCCGATACAAAGTGGCTTTGGCGATTTCGGATTCGGCGATAATCATATCAATGCCAATTGCCCGATACCCATATTGAAAAAATAACCTACCCGCCACATCCAAAATTTTTTCGCGTGCCGATGGAACTGCCATTTTATTTTCACTCCTTGACAATAGACAGACTTGTCTGTATAGTGGTGATATAAGGTAGACAGGTCTGTCTTTTTATTATACAACAAAAATCATGATAGACAATCATAAGGGAGCGATAAAAATGAATATTGGTGTTCTAGGTACAGGTGGGGTAGGTCAAACGATTGCACTCAAATTAAGCCAAATCGGTCATGCTGTCATGATAGGCACACGCGATGTCGAAAAGACGTTGGCTAATACTCAACCAGATGGTTATGGTAATCCCCCTTTTAGTGCATGGGTGAAAGCCAACCCAAATATTAAACTGGGTAGCTTTGCGGAATCTGCCCAATTCGGTGAAGTGATTATCAATGCAACTGCGGGGCATTCGACCATTGCCGCTTTGGAATCGGCAGGGGAGGCGAATTTGGCGGGTAAAATCATCATAGATATTTCCAACCCACTCGATTTTTCTAAGGGGATGCCACCATCGTTATTCGTATCGAACACCGAT
>CALDGT010000119.1 GCA_937942935.1 uncultured Chloroflexota bacterium
GCCTTATTTTTGGCAATGCGATGATAATCCACGAGCATATTAATAGTGAAATAATCGGCGACAATCGTCCCACTAAATCCCAATTCCCCGCGCAAAATATCTGCCAGATATTCTTGTGAACTGCCACATGGGATACCATCAATTTCTTGATACCCGTTCATCACAGAGGCGACATTCGCCACTTTGACGGCGGCGGCAAATGGGGTCAAATACACCTCACGCAACAAACGCGGGGTGATATGTGAGGGCGCCCAATTCAGACCACCTTCAGAATCGCCATAGCCTAAAAAGTGTTTGGCTGTCGCCAAAATCCCATTTTTCCAGTCATCACTTTGTAACCCATTGATATAGGCAACCCCAAGCGTACTAATAAGGAAAGGGTCTTCGCCAAAGGTTTCTTCTGTGCGCCCCCAACGTGGGTCACGCGCCACATCCAACACAGGCGCAAGCCCATGATGAGCGCCAACCGAGCGCATTTGCTTGCGGATGATATCGGTCATGTGACGGATGAGGTCTGGTTCCCATGTCGCCGCCAAACCGATGGCTTGTGGGAAGGATGTCGCCCCATTCGCCATATACCCCGCACAATTTTCTTCATGCACAACGGCGGGAATCCCTAACCGTGTCTCATTCACAAAAAAAGATTGAATGGTATTTGCCAATTCTGCACTTTGTTGTGGCGGGAGCAAAGATACCGCGCCAATCCGCGAAATATGACCGATGCCATGCGGTGTATTTTTAAGAGCTTTGCTTTTATCAAATTGTTTCGTCTCATTATCAATCAAATCGCTAGACCAAATACCACCAATTTGTGCCACTTTTTCTTCGATGGTCATTTGCGAGACTAAATGAGAGGCACGTTCTTCTATACCTAATGTGGTATCTTTATATGTCGTATTCATGTGCGTTAGCCTTTAAGTTCTCCGCCTGTTAAGCCCGTTACAATATATTTTTCCGCAAAGATATAAAAAATTACGGCAGGGATAATGAGTAACACCACATACGCCATCACCCATGACCAATCTGAGCCAAACTGCCCCTGCAATTGCATAATCCCTAGTGGCAATGTCCACAGGTCGTCTTCATTTAGCAACAACAGACACA
>CALDGT010000120.1 GCA_937942935.1 uncultured Chloroflexota bacterium
AATCCTAATCATCTTTTTTGGGGTACTTGTCCCGTTATCCGTGATTGTTGGGGCGGTTGGTGTGACTTATAGCCAAGCGATGCAATACATCCCCAATTCACCGACTACGGCATCGGTAGACCCTATTTTGGGCGAAACCCAAATTTATGATGCCACAGAACAAACATTGCTCTTATCATTGACCGATTCTGCCGAGCAACCCAACCAATGGGTTGCCCTAACCGATATGCCCGAAACTGTTTGGCGTGCGACAATTTTATGGGAAGACCCAACCTTTTTATCTGATGTAGGGTTCAATCCATTTAACCTCATTGAGGGTTGGTGGCGCAATCGGTTAGACGGTCCCATAGAAGAAGATACGAGCATTGTAGGGCGATTAGTCCGCAATATTTTGCTCCCCACACAAACCGACCCAATTGAAGGGCGTGCCATTGAGATGGCGATGATTGCCGAATTGCATCGGCGGTATACACCCCAAGAATTATTAGAATGGCACATCAACACCAATTATTATGGTAATGAGGCGTATGGCATCGAGGCGGCGGCACAATTTTATTTAGGAAAATCGGCAAAAAATTTGGCACTCGATGAAGTTGCGCTATTGGTCGCCATCCCTACCGCCCCACAATTCAACCCGATTGATGATGAGACCGCCGCCAGAGGCAGACAAAGCGATTTATTACGGCGGATGTTGGTCGAGGGCATCATCACCTCATCCGAGTTTGAAGCGATAGCAGGTTTGCAAACACCCATTCGTGCCAATGTGGGCGAAACACCCCTCATCGCACCTGAATTTGTGGTTTATGCTCGCAAACAAGCAGAGCGCATTTTATCTGGTTTGGGATTAGACGGAGCGCGATTGGTCTCTCGTGGGGGGCTAAAAATTATCACAACACTTGATTTAGATTTATATTATCAAGCAGAGTGTACCCTTAGAACACATTTGACAAAGTTATCAGACCCTAATGCCATCAGTGCCAGCACATTAATAGGTACGCCCTGTGTTGCGGCAAGTTATTTACCATCAGAAATTCCCGCAACAGATGCCAGCAATTTGCCCGATAGTGGGGTGATATTCATCCTAGACCCCAATACAGGCGAAATTTTAGCGATGGTCGGAGATGCTACCAAAGCGCAATATCAACCCAGTGTCACCTTACATCCTCTCATCTATTTAGATGGATTTTTTAATCCCAATCCCAATTACACCGCCGCCAGCATGTTGCTCGACATCCCCCGCCCTTTCCCCGGTGCCGTTGAAGGGGCAATTTATATCCCTACGAATCCAGATGGGCGGTTTCGTGGTCCTGTTAGTTTGCGGGATGCGATGGGTGCAGGGTTATTGCCTCCTGTGACACAAGTTGCCAATGTACTCAATTTGAACACGGTCTTGCGTCGTACTGTGAATCGGGTGGGTATTAACACACTCCGCACAGGGCTATATGATTTGTCGCTATTAGAGCGCGGTGGCGCAGTATCGGTTTTGGATGTCGGGTTTGTTTATGGCACATTGGCGGCGCTTGGTGATGCCAACGGATTGCGGATTACCCCCATCGCCCCCGGTCTACGTGACCATGACCCCCTCGCCATTCGGCGGATTGAATCGAACACAGGCGAGGTTTTGTGGGAATATAACGATATTGAGCGCCAACTCAGTCGTGTGCCTGTGATTGAATCACAATTGGCGTATGTGGTGAACGATATTTTATCGGATAGAGAAACTCGTTGGGGAACATTAGGGCAAGGCAATATTTTAGAGACCACACGCCCAACCGCCATCATCAACGGCACAAGTTCTGACCGTGTGGATAATTGGACTGTTGGTTATACCCCACAAATCGTCACGGTTGTCCATTTTGGACGTGCCGATAGGACACCGACTAGCCTAGACCCATTCGCAACAGCAGGTGCGGCGATGGTTTGGCGGGCAATGATGGATTATACCCATGCACGAGATGCCCTCCCGATTGCCGAATGGATTCGCCCAGATACTATCATCGCCGCAGTTGTCTGTGAAATTTCGGGGATGTCACCGAATGATGCGTGTCGGACTCGTGAAGAAATCTTTTTAGATATTGGTCAATTACCCCCAGAAGACACTTATTGGCAACTGGTCGAAATCAATACTCAAACACGCCTCCGCGCCAGCATTAACACCCCTTCGTCTCTCCGCGCACAAGTGGCATATTTTATCCCCCCACCCGAAGCGATGGATTGGTGGCGTGCGAATAACCAACCCCTCCCCCCTACTGAATATGACGCGGTGAGTATTACCCAAACCGATTTGGGGACAACGGTCATTTTACAACCGCGCGATTTTGATGAAGTGGGCGGTGTTGTGGATGTGCGTGGCAGTTTAGATGAATCTAGTTTCGATTTTTATCAATTATCGTATGGTCAGGGACCCAACCCTACCGAGTGGATTAATCTCACCGATGTACTCACCACATTTACAGCAGGCACAAGCCTCGCTCAATGGGATACAAGCGGTTTAGATGGCACGTATGTTTTGCGTTTGCG
>CALDGT010000121.1 GCA_937942935.1 uncultured Chloroflexota bacterium
ACGTCGCACATATAACGCATCCGCATTTTGAATCGGGATTTGAATCGGAGCGCGTCCATTTACAATCCCCACAATGAATCGCAATCCTGCTTCTGAACAGGCTTTGATGACTTCTGGTGTGACGGTATCGGTTTCTATATCATAGCCACTACCATACGGTGTGACTAATGCACGCACAGGCACGCCAATTTTTTCGCTGATGAACCCCGCCGAAGTGATAATCTCGGCTTCATAATCTGTCCATGTCATCTCATGCCTGCCCAAAACTGAATGATAGGCGGTATGCGTTTCAAATGCGATTCCTTGCTCTGTCCAACTTCTAAATTCTGCCCATAAATCATCATCTTGTGCCAAATCGGGGCGGGTGATGTGTGCGAATGAACCTTTGATATTGCGCTCTACCAATGCGTCTTTCATCGCGCCAAAATATTCCAATATGGTCGGGTTTTGTCCCTGAACGGCGGTCAAATCATCAATGGTGATGAGGATGGGCTTTTCTGGCAGGGTTTCTGAACCGAGCAATGCGCGTTCAAAATCAGCGTAATGGATGCCTGTATAGCCATTTTCGAGCAGATAATCCAAAATATCGGGCAAAATCCAGCGATGCCGACTGTGGAGCATAAGTGAGGGGGGAATAGGGATATGACTAGGGAGTGCCGATTCATTATCATAGGTGGTATAAGCGAAGGCATTACCTGCGCTGAACATAATGCCACTGGTGGCGATGAGGCGTAAAAAATCGCGTCTGGTGAGGGTCATATCCTGAATATCCTAGATTCGCTTGTGTGAGGGGCATGATAGGTCATGCCCCTACATGGTTATACCACGAATTGCCCATTTTTGTAGAATAAATCACCATCTACATGAATTTCGCTGTCATTTCGCATATCGCAAATCATATCCCAGTGAACCGCACTCTGATTCACGCCGCCGCTTTCGGGATAGCTTTGACCAATTGCCATGTGAATTGTCCCGCCGATTTTTTCATCAAACAAGATATTGCCTGTGAATTTATTGATGCCAAAATTTGTACCGATGGCAAACTCGCCTAAATAGCGTGAGCCTTCATCCGTATTCAGTTGGGCTTGGAGCAAATCATCATTGGTTTCGGCTTTGGCTTTGACCACTTTGCCTTCGCTAAATTCGAGTTCGATGCCACTCACGGCACGCCCACCAACAATAGAAGGGTAGCTAAAGCGCACCCACCCATTAACCGAATTTTCTACGGGACCCGTAAAAATTTCGCCATCGGGCATATTTTTTGTGCCATCGGCATTGATGAATGTGCGTCCTGCGACACTGAGCGAAATATCAATATTTGCGCCCTTGAGGGTGACACTCTTTTTACCCTTGAGCCAATTAATTTTTTCTTGTTGCATTGCCGCCATTTTGCGCCATTCAGCCACGGGGTCGGCTAGGTTGGCATATGTGGCGTTATAGACAAAATCTTGATATTCTTCGAGACTCATGTTGGCTTCTTGGGCAAAGGCTTCGGTGGGATATTGGGAGAGTACCCATTTATATTCACCTGCCGCTGTCCGCCTCATCGTATTTTGGAAGAGTGGCATCCGCGTTTTTTGCGAAATTTGCATCCGTTTAGAATCAATGCCTGTCATGGCGCGGGTATTATTGCTCGATAAAAAGGTTATCATCACATCGCCTTTTTCTGAGAATAATTGCAAGTTGGGGTCTAACCATGAGAGTTGGTCTTCGCTGGCTTCGCGCAAAAAGGTGCGTGTCATCGCTTCATCGCCAATGACAAGTGTTGGATTGCCACCTGCTTTTAACACGGCTTCGTAGGTTGCGCGGAGCGCGGGCAGGGCAGAGGCATCACCCCGAATGGCAACCCATTCCCCTTTTTTGACCGCCACAGAATAATTTACCAAAACATCTGCTAATTTTTTTAAGCGTGCGTCAGTCATCGAAAAATCCTTTGTCTATTGAAAAAATTTTGAATGGATTATAACGGGTATTTTTATATCAGCAAAGGATGAACTGTATCTCATCAAATTGTTGAGATGATTTCATTAACCTGCTCAAATAGGCACGATTCAGATGCGATATACTGATTAAGACGAAAGGAAAATCTGTATGTTCAAATTACTAATCGCTATTTGTATGCTCGTATTCACCTTGCCGATTTTGGCACAAGAAGCAGATACCGCTATTTATGACGACCCACTTTTTAGCCTGCCCATCCCACAAGGATGGACAGATGAAAGCACCGATGGATTGGCGCATTTTATCAATCCAGAAGGTACAGCCCATTTATATGCTTTTGCTATTGAAGGTGGTACATCCCAAGATTTACCTGTTTATATTATTCCCGATTTTGAATTATCTCCAATTCAATCGAATCCTGTGCCGTTGGGGATGCTCACATGGACACAAGATGTTTACCTACTAGATTCTGGTGAAATTTTAGCCTTTGTCTATTATACCGATGAGGCAGGGGTAATTTATACACTAGGGATACAAGGCACACAATCCTCGTTAGGCACGATTACAACCGTCTTGAACGAATTATTGCTCGGTTTTGTGATTAAGTCGGTAGATACATCTATTCCGCCCGCACCGTATGATGACCCAACTGCTTATACAGAACAAGATGTCACTGTCACCACTGGGCGTTGGGAATTGGGTGGCACATTACTCATGCCAAACAGTGATGATTTAGTCCCCGCAGTCGTGATTGTGCATGGGTCTGGTCCTAGTGACCGTGATGGCACAGTGAGTATTGTCAATAAGCCATATCGAGATTTAGCACAAGGGTTAGCATCGAATGGGATTGCGGTTTTGCGCTACGATAAACGGACATTCATTTATGGTGTAGATAGTGCCGATGATTTTGTCACCTCTACAGTGAATGATGAAACCATTGATGATGCCTTGAGCGCAATCGCATTATTGCGTACTATGCCAGAAATTGACCCCAATCGCATTTATGTTGTGGGGCATAGCATGGGCGGGATGCTCGCGCCAGAAATCGCTCGGCGTGATGGTCAGGTTGCGGGAATTATTATCATGGCGGGGAATAGTCGCTCGTTGATTGATGTGGGTTTGGAGCAAATGGATTATTTGCAAGCCTTGCCGATTAATGCCTCTGCCGATGCCCAAGCGACTATTGAGCAAATGCGTGCAGATTTATTGGCAATCAAAGAACTCACGCCCGATTCAGACCTGACGCAACCCTTATTTGGGGCATACCCAACTTATTGGCTCGATATGATGGCGTATGACCAAGTGGCAACCGCGCAAAATTTGAATATTCACATGCTTATTTTGCAAGGGGAACGAGATTATCAGGTGACAATGGACGATTTTGCCCTGTGGCAATCATCCCTCAATCCCAGTTATGCGACCTTTATTAGCTATCCTGCGCTTAATCATCTCTTTTTGGCTGGGGAAGGTGTGAGTACACCCTCAGAATATGCTATCCAGAGCCATATTCCCCAAGAAGTGATAGATGATATTGTGGCATGGTTTCAGGGGTAGGTGATGTTCAAATCAATCGCACAAAGATTGATAGTGAATAGTGTGGTGGTGGCGCTTGTCACCACCTTTTTTGGCATAGGCGTTGTGATTGTCCTCAGTGGAATGAATAATTTGTTTGCTTATGGTGATAAGACAATTGCCATGTTTGGGATAGTCCCCGCTTTGTTTGAGTTCGCACCCGAAGAACGGGCATTACTCAATATGCCGACTGGGTTTACGTTGGTGGTAGATACTGATGAGCGTATTTTTTATGTAGATAACTATCCCGATTGTGTTGTGGGGATGTTATTATCCGATTGCGCCCCGCAATTTGCCTCCTATACAACAAGCCAACAACTAGAACAAGATGGACAAACATTACTTATTCTACCCACCACGATAGGCTATCGGCTCATTTCTATGCGCGAAACATTTTCGGTGTGGGTGTATGGTGTATCATTTCTCATCCCTGCTTTATGCCTAACCATGATGGCGATTCCTGTTGCCATTATCATCGCAAGGCTCACCACGCGCCGATTAGCGACCCGCTTACAAAATGTTATCTTTACCAGCAAGCGCCTTGCCAATGGTGATTTTGAGGCACGAGTGCTAGACCCATATCCCGATGATATTGGGCAAATTGGGCAACAACTCAATAGTATGGCAGATATTTTGGCACAAAATATTCACTTATTACGTGACCTCGCCCAAACCAATACCCGCCTGATGAGCGATGCAGAAGAACATGCCATTCAGCTAGAACGGGTTCGGCTTTCACGCGAATTGCATGACGACATTGCCCAAAAATTATTTAGCCTATCTGCCCATAGTGCCATATTGCCACAACTCATACAACAAGATTCACAAGCAGGTATCAAACAGGCGCAATATATTGCTCAATTATCGGAACAAGCGAATTTAGATTTACGCGCTTTATTGATGAATTTGCGCCCACCTCAGATGATTCAGCGTGGGTTATCGGATGCGCTAGAATCATTGTGTTCAGATTGGCAACGGACAAATCGTGTCTCTGTGGAGTGTACACTGGTTTTGCAAGGGAAATATATCCCTATTGGGATTCAAGATGTGATTTATCGGATAACTCAAGAAGCATTGAGCAACATCACCAAACACGCCCATGCAACATCGGTCATCGTTTCGGTCTTAGAAGGGGCGTACCAATTGACAGTGAGTATTACCGATGATGGGGTAGGTTTTGATATGACTAAACCCACTAATGGACATTTTGGGTTGATGAGTATGCGTGAGCGTGCGCGGGCTGTTGGCGGACAGATGACCATAGAGAGTGATAGCGGGCATGGCACAACGATAAAGGTGATATTGCCGATTGGAACGGAGGCTGAATCATGATTAAAGTATTGATAGTAGATGACCATGCAGTCGTGCGTCAGGGATTGCGCCAATTGCTTCATGTACAACCCGATATTGAGGTAATCGCAGAAGCCGAAGATGGCAAACAGGCGATTCTGCTCGCGCAATCGCTACATCCAACCGTTATTTTGATGGATTTGCTCATGCCTGTAATGGATGGCATTGTGGCGACCAAGCAAATTATTGAGATGAACTTGGGGATTTCGATATTGGTGCTAACCTCATCATTGGATGACCAATTGGTCAAGCAAGCCCTCCAAGCAGGAGCGCATGGCTATTTACTTAAATCGAGCCGTGTTGCCGATGTGGTTGAGGCGATTAAACGGGTGGCATCTGGTCAAAGCGCATTAGACCCTGCTGTGGCGCAAGTTCTCATTCATCAAACACGGGCGCAAGACCCACTAGAGGCACTTACAACCCGCGAGCGCGAAGTTTTTGATTTATTAGCACTTGGGCAATCGAATGACACAATCGCTGAAAAATTATCTATTGGGGAGGTGACTGTGCGGACACATATCGCCAGTTTACTAGATAAATTACAATTGCGTGATAGGACACAAGTGGTTATTTATGCGCTCAAACGTGGACTCATTCGAGTGGATGATTTACCCTAAACCCAAATGGCGGATAGGTTGCCTATCCGCCACGAAAAATAATATCAGACTAATTCTTTGGCTTTTGCGAGCGCCGCATCGAAATTGACT
>CALDGT010000122.1 GCA_937942935.1 uncultured Chloroflexota bacterium
ACGGTTGCCAATGTACAGGTGACTGGGATTGAATTATCGTCCCCAACATTAGCCGTTGGACAATCCGTTACGATGACTGTGCGTTTTAGTCAACCATTGCCAACACGCGGATTTGTCACCGTCAGCATACGCGATTTATCTGGACTGAGTACCAACCTCGTCTCGCGGACAGGTGGCGGGGCAGATGTGGGCGCGACAGAAGCTGTCATGCAATTGAATGTTCAATCTAATGGATTTAGCACAGGTATTGTTCCCGATACAATCCCATTGACCATCACTGCTTCATTAGGTACGGTGATTGGGGATGGAGGTGTAAATCAGCAAACGACTAACCTTCAAGTTGTGCCATTCATGATACCTGAGAGTGTTGTATCCACACAATCAGGTACGGTATTAGCGACCACCAATACCATGCCTTCTTTGCAAATTCGCCTGAGAGGTGCGCGTTCAACAGTGGGCGGGACATTACAAATCACATCAAGTAACCCCGAATTTATTATCCCCGCCGAAGAAACGGTACAAGTGCCAGCTAATAGCGCCACTATCACCGTCCCACTTAAATTGATAAATGGCGCTTTTGCCAATAATTCACAGAATATCACTTTTACGGTGCGCGATGCGAATGGACAAAACCCAAAGACGGTGCAAATCACATTTGTGAAACCGAATGTGTCATCCCTTTCTATTACACAGTTTAGCTCATTTACGGGAGCGACAATATTAGAAGCACGCGGGTCTAGTAATGGCAATGTCACGTTAAGTTGTGGCAATCCATGTTACTTTAATGGGTTGGTAAATGGCGCCGTTACGCCAGAACGTACCCAATTATTGGGGACAAATCAATCATTCACGGTTTCGTTAGGGGGTGTTTTCCCGTATGCGGCATTTAGCGCCGATGAACGCCTCACATCAACCATCATCGCGCAAACGGTTGATTCTCAACGCCAAGCGAGTTTTACGATTTCGCCTGCGGGGATAATCAATGCTTCACTATCACAATCTGGGACGGGGCAATCGGCATTTTTGGCGGGTAGTATTTCGTTGAATAGCCAGACGATTGGTACAGTTCGGTTCACGATAGAAAGTAGCTTGCCTTCTGTGATTCCGCCGACATTCTTTACCTATACACCACCGACATGCGGTACAACCAGCACAGGCTCAGATACACGTTTCTATTCCCCCGCCTTTGGCAGTTTCTTGATGTGGTGTTTGGATATTCGAGAAGAGACAGTCTCTGTCAATACACCTGTGACAATTACACTGGTAGCGACAACAACATCGAATAATATCAGTTATACCAGTCGTAAATCATTCACAGTGATTGTATCACCTGCGGGTAGTGTGTCTACACCAACGCCAACCAATACCCCGATTACCTTGGTTGGGGTAGCGACTCCTATCCCCAATCTTCAAAATATCGTGCCAAATGTGAATATCACGATTGCCACCAATACCCCAACACCTACATTAACACCGACACCGACACCAACGCCATTTGTGTTGCAACAAGCAGTCGTTGTATTTGTACAATCCGTCCCGACACCTGCCCCAGTGACATTGAGCATTTCTGCGAACACAACCACACGGCGGGCAACAGTTTCGATTTCCAACACACGGAGTAGTGACCTAACTGTATCATTGAGTTCATCTAATTCGCAGATTATCGGTGTGCCGAGTTCTGTGACCATCCCAAGAGGGTCGCGCTCGGTTAGTTTTGATTATACGGTCAACACAAGGTTTATGATTGTATCATCAACGACTGTTCGCATTACTGCGAGTGGGGGAGGTGATAGCGAAAGTGTATCAATCACGGTGAGGCGATAAATATAGATTTTTAGGGGCATGAAATTTTCATGCCCCTATGTGGCTATAGAACCAATAACTCTCGTACACGGGCTTCATCATACTTTGCGCCCAAGTGCTTAAAGGTCTCTTGTGCCTTTTGTAGGGCGGTACGGCGCTCTATCATGTTTGGGGTGATATATTGTGCCAATAATACCCGAATAATTGTCTCTTCATATTGCATTTGCGATGCTTGTGCCATAGATAAGGCTTTTTTCCACCATTCATCGGCGCGGGTGCGGTCTCCATTAAGCCAATAACTCATCCCCAAACAGCGCCAATACCATGCCTTACCGGTCAATAAGACACTCGTAGATTCTTTGAACATTGTCAGTGCTTCTTGGGCATGTTCCTTAAATTCGGCGCGTTTGGCAGTATTGGGGTGACTTGCCCAAATTTCTAGCATCAATTCGGCTAATATGCCATAACCAATGAGCGTATATAATCCGCGTTTATCTGGCAAGTCACGAATATGGTCTAGGGCTTGCAAGGCGGCGACTTCTGCAATCTCGATTTTGCCACTGCGCCATAAT
The DNA here is from genome assembly GCA_937942935.1 of uncultured Chloroflexota bacterium. Classification (GTDB taxonomy): domain Bacteria; phylum Chloroflexota; class Anaerolineae; order Aggregatilineales; family Phototrophicaceae. The sequence continues at coordinate 2,376 of CALDGT010000122.1, forward strand.
GCGATTGCTAAAACGCTGAATGATGTGGTGGTTGCATCTATATCATCACTAAATTGTGGGATGAGGTCTATCCGTTTTTGGGCATAAGTGACGGCGAAGTCAAAATCTCCAAGCCAAACACCTACCTCTGCCAAGTTACTATAAGCCCACCCAATCGATTGAATATCGTTACTACGTAGGCTAATTTCTTGTAGGCGCATCCGATGTTTTTTGCCTTCTGCCAAGTTCCCCATGAGTGTTGTCACCAGACTAACCATTGCTAAGGCTTCACGTTGTCTGCGGTGGTCGCCGATTTCATCAAATAGATTGAATGCCAACATAAAATAATTTTGGGCAGTGGCGAGTTTGCCAATGCTGGCGAAATATAGCCCCAAGACCAAATAAGCGAATGCGCGTGCCGATACATCTTCAATATCTTCGATAATGGCTAATGTTTTTTGGCTATATCGCTCAGACATTCGATATAGGGCAATAGAGACATAAACATAACTGACGATGCTATATGCGCGGAGCAATTCTGGGGTTTTGCCTGTGTGCTCTGCCAAATTACCTGCCAAAAATGCGACTTGAACTGTTTCAAGGCGCTTCCCAGCAAAAAATAAAACTTGGCTCATGTGAACACTGACTTTGACAGCTAACTGAAGATGTTCTTTGGGGTATCGTTGATAACCGCTTACTTTGCGTAATATGGGCAAAAATTGTTGCGCCAATTGAAATAAGATACTCCTCACAACACCAACGGTACGGGTTGCGAGGCGAATTTTTAATGCTTTGAGTGATTGATGAGAATGGTCTAGGCTCAATTGTAAATTGGCGATGCTATAATGTGCTAATGCCAATTGAAAGTGAACATGGGCTTGTTTGTATGCACCTAAGTTGCCAATCTCTAATACACGCATCAGATACCCAATCGCTTCTTTGCCTGCGCTATTGGATACCGCTTGTTCGCCCGCCAAAAGGGTGTAATATTGCTCTTTTTCTGTATTGCCACTAATGCCCCAATGATAGGCTAACAAGGCTTCTTGACCGGTGGTGAATTTTTCTAGTGCTTTGGCTACTTGCTCATGTGCTTCACGCAAATCATTTGAGGAGAATTGACTAAGGATATAATCTCTAAATTTATCATGACTAAAGCGCCATCTATCTTCAAACCATTCTAAGACTGCAACATCAGCACATGCCAAAACCCAACGAGCCGTGTCGTTGGTGAAATGGTTCATCGCATCCAAATTAATCTCGCGTCCCATGACTGCCGCTAATTCGAGCAACCGATAATCTGAGAGTGATAACTTATCTAGCCGATACTTAATCACACTTTGCAAATTATTGCTAATTAACATGCGTTTAGACTGTGTTCTTTCGGGGCTAATTTGGTCTAAACTGCCCGATTCTTCTGCGAGGCTACGAATCGTCTCTATCAGAAAATAAGCATTTCCGCTTGTTGCTTGATGAAGCATATTCACGAGTGCTGGTTGGGCAATTTTGTCGCCTAAAATTGCTTTGCACAGTTCTGCTGTTTCAAGCAAAGACATGCGATTGAGCGTGATGAGCTGTGCGCTAGGCAATTCTTTGGGGAGATTTGGGGTTTCATCATTTCGATAACTGCCCACAATCAGGATTGGCAAAGTGCTTAATTCTGATTGTAGGTGTTGTAACAGGCTGAGGCTTTCGCTAGAGACCCAATGCAAATCTTCTAAGAAAACGAGCATTGGGATATATGCACTGCTCAGGCGGTCTAATACAACTTCGATAGTCTGAACGAGCCGTTCTCGTGCCGTATTAGGTTCTAGGGCGGGTGGGTCTGGGATGCTGAGGGGTGGGTTATATAAATTCCCAATATCTGGGATGAAAGGTTTTAAGATGCTGGCATGGCGTAAATTTTCAAATGATGGGTGTGTACCAACCAATAACATCACCCGCTTAAAGATGTCACGCCATAAATAAAACGGATTTCCACCTTCTTTGATGGTGTTGGCATTAACCACTTGTATGCCATGCACAAGGGCTTGCGTGCGGAGTTCACTCAATAACCGCGATTTTCCTACACCACTTTCGCCACCCACCAATACCAAACCACCATGCCCACGTTTTGCCTCATGTAATTTTTGATTAAGCAAAGTCAGTTCATCTGTCCGCCCAACAAAATCTGCCGATTGCAAAAAACTATCACGCACAGCAACCGTTTCATATAATTCTTGTTGCTGAGTATATTCGGCGTAAATTTTTAAGATTTGCCGAGCATCATGAAAACGGTCTTGTGGGTCTTTTGAGAGCAATCGCATGAGGACATCTTGAAGTGTTTCTGGGATGTCTAAGTGGTCAAAATTAGGCATTTGGTTGACCGTTGCTTCAATCAATTCCTGATAATTTTTGCCCACAAATGGATGTTTTTCATTGATGACTTCATAGGCAATCATCCCAAAACTATAAAGATCACTTTGCTCACTAAAATTGCCTTGTTGCAAAGTTTCTGGGGCGACATAAGCCAGTGTTCCCACAACACGATATTCATCTGACGGGTGAATTTCTCGGTCTCGGCGCATAGCTAAACCAAAATCTAAAACTTTAACCATGCCAGAAGGTGTGACGAGGATGTTATCTGGCTTAAGGTCACGATGAATAATTCCGCGCCGATGCAAATAAATCATGGCTTGTAAAATTTGTACCAACAAATCCACTTTATGCCGAAGTGATGCCCCTTTGCACGCCTGTGTGATAGGCAGAGAACCATCGAGAAATTCCATTGTATAATATGGTTGGTTGGTATCTGGGTCGAATCCATAATCTAAAACGCTGATGATGTTGGGGTGGCGGAGAGTTGCTAAGATGCGAAATTCGTCTGCGAGCGCAATCAAAAAATCCCCGCTATGAGAACTGTTGCTAAAATTTAGCTCTTTTTGAGTGAGGGTAACATATTTGAGCGCAACCATCTGTCCATTGAGACGGTCTTGGGCGCGGTAAACAATGCCCATTCCCCCTTGCCCCAATTTATCACTGAGTTGGTAGCGATGATTAATAATCGTTTTATCGGGTGTCATTTGTTGTATGTCCATACAGAATTATTATTAACAATTTTACCATATAGGTGGCTACTTTAGCCCAAATTACCTAAAAAATTCATATCTTGTCGAATTATGAATAAATTATGAAAATATCTATATCCTATGACATTATTCACTATTAAAAGATATTTCA
>CALDGT010000123.1 GCA_937942935.1 uncultured Chloroflexota bacterium
TCACTTGCCGAATCGCCCCGCATCACTTTCCAAATTGTTTTCGGTTCATCCAAGAATGTGCGCGAATCCTCAAACCAAATGGCAAATTAGTCATTGAAGACCATTATGTCCCAGAAAATGACCATGCCGCCCGTTATATAGATGCCTTTGAGCAACTCCGTGACCCATCCCATCATCGCATTTATGCTGAGTATGAATGGCGCGGGATGTATTTAGATGCGGGTTTAGTGGTAGATGAAACATTCCTCATGCACAAATCATCGGGTGGATTTTTAGATTGGGCGAAACGGCAAAAATGCACACCAGAAACCATCGAAAAATTAGAGATTATGCTCATCCAAGCCCCTCAAGATGTCAAAGACTTTTTGCACCCGCGTGCAGTCGGGACACCAGAAGCCGATTTCGACCACAGTTACATCATCATTGCAGGGCATAAGCCCGCATAGAGGAGCTAGATTGCAATTCAAAATTCTGATTTTCATCGCATTGATATTTTTTTATTTCTCTTGGTGTTCGGTGAGGAATCTGCCCCAATAGCACCATTTATTTATGAATTGTGGTAATCTTTTATCCGTCTTTACCCGTATTTGCAATAAAGGAATGAATTTTCAATGAGTAACACAACTGAAGCAACACCCAAAAATAATAGCAATATCCTCATTATCCTTGCTATTGCAAGCATTGTGATTATTGGGGGGATTATTTTGCTCATCAACATATTGGGGGGCGGAAATACAAGTAACAGCAATCAATTTATTGGGAATTGGTCAAATGAAAATGGCACAATTATCAATATCAATTCAAATGGCACATTCCGTTGGGAAACACCAGACGGGTGGCAATCTGGCACATGGACAAAAGATGCCGATATTCTGACCTTCCGTGTCCTCGATTCATCCGCAGGTGGCGCACAAGGCACAGTCGGCGCACAACTAACGAGCGTATCCGATACCGAACTCGTCCTCACCCAAGATGGACAAGCAACAACCTATACAAGACAATAGGTTAATTCAATTCATCTAAAACCCAAATTTGTATCCCAGAGACCTTCTTAAAACCTGCATCATTGGTCAAAAAAGCATCACATTTTGTTTCCATAGCAGACGCTAAATGAAGTGAATCTGGGGTACATCAAGCATTTATTCACCTTATATCCCCATAGCTAAAGCTAGGGGCTTTACAGCGATTTTTGGTAAAATCACCTAGTGGTGAAGGTACAGTCACCCTAATTAGACAATAACATTTCACAGAAAATTAGGCTTTCATCCAGAATACCTGCCCCACACAACTTTCGGGCGGGTGTTCTTGTGCAAATTTTAATAATTGTCGAATCATGCCACTAAAATCATCATCGCGCCCTGTCCAACAAATTAATCCTACATGGTTTAAGCGTTGGGCAGTTCGCCCTGCAAAAGGCTTATCACGGATAAAAATTACTAATCCATTTTGAGTGGCATAGGGTAAATGGTCATTATCATCATCTTTCCCCATCATGCCAACATCCACCGCCATTATTACATCATACCCATGCTCAATTAAGGCTTTTTGAACGATGCGTGGCATATGTTCATCAAAATAGAAACGAATTTTATCGGCTTGGGCGCTCATCAAACACCTTTTGAGCCTCATCTAATTGGCGTTGATAATCGGCTTCTTGTTCTTCTATCTCAGTTTGATTATTCGGAATAATAGAGCAAAGCTGATAACACTTCAACATAACTCAATGTAAATTGTTCGCATAAAGTCGCCACATCCCAGCCGTGTGTTTGTGAGCTGTGTGCAATAGTCGCAACGGGGATACGCCGTCCACGAATATGCGGGCGATTATCACGCAATTCAATATATTTACTCAAATTTAAGATGGGAGTATCGGTTAACATATCTATCTCTATCAATTTTTCACTATCCCCATTATAACACGGATTGCACCACCTCCACCGCACGCCCTACCCCGCCCAAACGCGCCATTTCATCCGCCAATTGGCGTGCGGTCAGTTGCACCTTTTGGTCATTCATCAACGCACGCACCCCATCTTTGAGCATCCCATTGCGGACATCATGCGCGGTCAAATTCAGCCCCACTTTGGCTTGTGCCACCCGTTTGGCTTGCACCCGTTGGTCTGCCGCGTGTGGCACAACAATTTGCACCACGCCATACACCACCGCGTAATGGGTTGTCCCCATCCCGCCATGGTGAATCATGATTTTGCATCGCGGTAAAATATGCTCAAATGGCACAAAATTGACCAAGCGTGTGCCTTTGGGGAGCGATTTAACCAACATCGCTTTATCTTCTGGCGCAACAGGGTTAAATCCAATCGCCACCACAGGCAACAATCCCTCACGCGCCACCGCTTGCGCCGCCCAGCTATAAAATCCCAAATCGCCTGTGAATGTCGTCCCCAATGTGATGAGTGCCAACGGAATTTCGGATGGAATATCGGTTAACCATGTCGGCGGTTCATCTTTGGGAATCGGTGGCACTCCCCCTACAAATACATTTTGCGGGAGCAATGTATTCATCTCGGCGATATACCAATTCTGTGTGAAATACGAAATATGCAACTGTGGGCTTAATATAGAGGTCGTCGCCCCTTTAGAAAAATTGTCGCCTTGCAATCCAAATTGGTCTAATAATGTTGCTAATCGTTGTTGGCTATCACTCGCCAAATTGCGTTGAATCGGAAATAAATTATCAGCATTCAAATCGGCTTGTGCCTGCCACCCACACACAATCATTTTCACACCCATTTTTTCGGCAAATAGCGCCGATGCGCTCAAAAATGGGTCGGTGAGGATGAGGTCTGGCTTGCCAATTTTTTTGGCTAAATCGAGTAGATGTTGGGTGGCTTCGCTCACAATATCCACACTCATCCATGTATCCAATGCCCGCCGATAGCGCAACATCACCGCCTCTTGTGGTGGGATGGTGGTCACATCAGGCGCAGGTGGTGGCGGGAATAAAAAGCCTGTTTGGGGTATGGGATAAAATGGCAACCCCGCCGATATAATAGCCCCGCGCACTTTTTCACCACTCACCCATATCACATCATGCCCATTTTTTGCCAAACCTTGCGCGGTACGCAAAAAACCGCCCCAATCAGTATGGCTGAATAACGGGGCAGAAATACACCAAATTTTTGCCATTTTTATCACCTATTTTTTTCGGACAAGATTGCCCATACAACCCAATTGATTAGCTTTTGTCTATCTCATGGCACATTGCCAAAACAAAATTCGCGGCTTTTTCGAGTGGCGCTGGGCGGATATTTTCGCTTTTATCGCTATCTTGATGCCAATTCACCAACCAACCATCCTCGCCAATTCCAACCACGCACAAGGCTCGCATCCCTTTTTGGCGAAGGGGTAATACTTCTTCTAAAATAGTCATCGGAGTGCCTTTGATATGCCAATCAGGATATTCATCGGCAACCTTTTGGGCAACCGCTACAATTTCTTCGTGAGGATGATAGGGAGTGAGATAATTCAATCCGCTATGGCGTGTGACAAAACCTATATCCCCTGCGCCAACCATCTCAAAATCTATCCACCACGCCTCGCGCAACTCTTCTTCATATTTATCAAGTAAAGCATGTAATCCATTCAAACCCACTTCTTCAGAGCCTGTAAATGCTAACCAAACTTCTGTATTTTGTAATGGCATTTTAGAAAAATATTCACCAAGCCCCAATACACATGCTACCGCACTCGCATTATCATTCGCACCATCGATATAATCGGCACGCTCATCTTCTATCAACCGCCACAAAGCAAATCCGAGCAAACCACCCGCCCAACGGCGGAAACTTTGTTGACCAGTGAGTAATGCCCACAAATTGAGTGATAATCCTGCGGTCATCAACGTAGATGAGGGAAGCAATAATTTCTTGCCTGTCGGAGAAAAACTTTTGCGGTGTTTATTGCTATCTACATGCCCCATCAATACAATTTTATGCTTCACTTCGCCCACAGGGGCAATTTTAGCGATAACCGTCCCACCTTCACGTTTGGGAAATAATGGCGCAAGGATGCTATTTTGCGCGGTCAATGTCGCAAGATGCTCGCGCAATCCTAAAAGTGCCAACCCGCCCCCAATGAGGCGATTGCCTACTAAATTACCAATGAGTCCTGCACTCACCGAACTAATTAAACCATAACCCCAAGAATCTATCGTATCGAATTGAATTGTCTCGACATCTTGAATACCAAAGGTCTCTAATTTTCCACGCACATAATGACGGGCTTGTTCTTCTTGGGGATGCCCCGCAGGGCGCGGACCAATATCATCTGCCAAGACTTGTACATGCTTCAATAAAGATTCGCCAGAAAGTATTTCATCTTTAATCATGATGATTTCCTTTTGATTATATTCTTGGGCAAAACACACATGCCCTATGATCTATACGATAAAATCGCATCCTCAGTTCTATGCACCCGCTAACCACTGAGGGGCAACCTCTGATAATGGCGACCCTAATAATTTGAATGTCGCCTGCACCCTATCCCATGCCAACCGTGATGCGTCTAAATTACCAATTTGTGCCTCATACCGACTCCGAAGCGCATACACATCGCCCATCAATCGGCGTGAGTGAAGAATTTCTAAACGGGTTTGGGCTTCATCTAACCATGTCGCAATATGCGTGACAGGGTCATCTTTCATGTTTAATCGCACTAACCCGATTAATGCCCGCACAATCACCTCGCTATCATCCTGATTGCGCCCACTCTCTAATGCTACATCTAACAATTTTTGTGCTTCATCTTTTTTACCTAATGAGACCAAGCTATTTCCCAAATTGGCGCTCACAATCCCACGCCAATGAATTTCATCGCTCCCAGATAATAATTCCCATGCTTTAGCATGATAATATACAGCCCGTTCATAATTGCCAATTTCATCATAAACCAACCCAATATTATCGGTCTGAACAGCGAGTTGTGTCTTTAATCCCAATTGTTCGCTTAAGCGCAAGGCATATTCGAGCATTTCTAAGGCGCGGTCTGGTTTGCCTGTCACCAACAAAAACCAACCATAATTTCCACGCCGCGTAGATTCTGCCAATTTATCACCCAATTGACCCGCAATTTGAATAGATTCCACAAAAAATGAATCTACCGTCTCCATATCACTATAATCTACAAAGGCGATGGCAGTATTCGCCAAAACAACCCCGCGTGTCTCAATATCATCCGACGAACTAAGGGTTTGCAATGCCATTTGATAATCGGACATGGCACGCTTAAATTGTCCACTTTGCTTACGAAAATGGGCAATATCACAATATAATCGTGCTACCCGCGCATATTGACCACGCCCTTCATAGAGCCGTAAGGCAATATGCCATTCTTTAATCGCCTCATCTAATTGTTTTTGGCGCATATAAAAAATGCCAATATCCCGATGAATAGCGGCAGTATCGAGTGGGTCATCATGTTTTTCGGCATAAACCAATGCTTTATCAAATGTAGCGCGTGCTGATGTAAAATCACCCCTCTCGGTATAGGCAACAGCTAAATTCCGTAACAACTCGACAGGGCTATGCTCCCCTTCTGTCCACTTTTGGTCTATATACCCACCATCAATCGCAGTCACCAGATGACCAATCGCGCCATCATAATCATGTACTGTCCGCGCAATCACCCCTAATGTCGCTTCTAAGAGCAACTTATCGGCGCTTGATACACTATCAGAAAATTCAGAGGCTTGTTTGGCATAATCGAGGGCGGCAGGGATATCATTCAGCCGCAGACATACCTTACACAATCGGCATAAGGTAGACATCATTTTCGGTTCATCTTTGACCATTTGTGTGTTCATCTGGGCAAATACGGCGGTGAATAAGCGCCGTGCATCTTCATACAACCCCTCACTCATCGCTTCAACCGCCAAAGCACTACGCCACCGAATCTGATATTGCCGATATTCCATCTGTTCGGCAATACGGAGCGCACGCCCAATCAAATTTTGCCCATCTCCTTTTTTTCCTTGAATAATGAGTGACTCGCCCAGACGCCCCACAAAATAACTACTCAGTTCCATATCACCACTGGTATTAATTTTAGGGATGGCTTCTTGGAGCAGATATGTTGCATAACTAGCGTTTCCCTCATTCAAATATGTATCAGCAAGGTGTCCTTGCGAGCGTCCTTCTGCGCCGAGCAATTTATATTCTTTCGATACACGCAATGCCCGTTCATAATATTCTCGTGCTAAGTCCCACAGAGATTGTTCTTGCGATAATACGCCTAATGCGATGAGGACATATGCTAAATAAGCCTTTTGTTTATGAACTTCTGCCTCATTTTGCAAACCAAGCAATAAATTTTGTGCTTCGGAATAATTTTTTTGTTGTGTATAAATATCAGCCCGATGCAAGCGCAATGCAAATGGCAACGATTCGCTCACTAAGGACGACTGATACCCGCTAATCATTTGTGTGGCGCGGTCAATTTCTTCGAGCGCCTTATCATATTCACCAGAGCGTTTATAACGCTTCATCCGTTCTAGCAAGGTTTGTAAGGTCTCGCGCCCTACTTGCGATGCGGTATTAACCGCCCCTGATGAGCGTAACCCCAATTTTTCTGCTAATCGGTCAAAGAAATTCACAACAACGGCGCTCCTCTTGGATATGCACAACCATCTGTTCACAGTGTATCATAATTGTGTGCCTCCATTCGATACTAAGGACTGTTATTTTGAACGCCTATTTGCCATTATTACGCCAAAATCGTGATTTTCGTTTGTTATGGATTGCCCAAGTGGTCAGTTTAACGGGTGATTGGTTCAATACCATCGCCTTATCTGCACTTGTCATCACCTATAGCGAAGGGTCTGGGTTAGCCCTCAGTCTATTTTTACTCGCCCGCTTTTTGCCCCCCCTCATCATTGGACCGATTGCGGGTGTACTCGTAGACCGCTTTGACCGCCTCAAAATCCTCATCTATTGCAATATTTTACGCACAGGGGTTGTATTGCTGTTATTATTTGCCAGTAGTCCCGACAAATTATGGCTCATCTATTTGTTGACTATCATCCAATTTGCGTTATCTGCCTTTTTTGAACCCGGTCAATCGGCGGTATTACCAGCATTGGTCGAGCCAAAGGATTTGGTCACAGCCAACACTCTCGCCAGTGTCACATGGTCTGCCATCCTTGCATTAGGGGCGGCAGTTGGTGGCATTGTATCTGCCCTATTTGGCACGGCAATAGCACTCCTCATTGATGCTGTCACATTTGCTTTAGCAGGATGGCTCATCAGCCAAATTCATTATGTCCAACCCAAAAAATCGTCAGAGTCTCATCATAGCCATCAGAAAGGAAGCCTTATTGAAGGGATGCGTTATTTGGGCAAACATCCCAGCACTTTCATGACCATTCTCATCAAAGGGGGCAATAGCATCGGCAATGTGGATACCCTGATGACCATTTTTGCGACACAAGTCTTTATTATCGGGCTAAATGGTCAGCTTTCGTTGGGAATTATGTATAGTGCGTTTGGGATTGGGGCGGTTATCGGTCCCTTTTTGCTCAACAAAGTGAATAACGGGTCTGTCAGGCGGATGCGCCAATTGGTTTT
>CALDGT010000124.1 GCA_937942935.1 uncultured Chloroflexota bacterium
CATGACCATATAATAACAGTGGTGCGGCTGTTCCATGTCCTTTTAGACGTGCGACCAAATTAGGACGGTTGGGAAATTTTTCGTATAACTGCGTTTCGATACCGAGCGCATTCAGGTGATGTGCGACAAAGTGAATAAGTTCTGCTTCATCGCCCGGTGGATTAGTGGTATCGAAGCGGATAAGGTGTTGAAGCAAAACATGGGGTTGCTGATAGAGCGTTGTTGTATCGGGCATAAATATCTCCGCGTGTTGAACATGAATAATTGCTAAGATTTTATCAAAAACCGTTCATTCGCCTATAACCACTTGCTATAATGCACATGCGTCAAAATAAAAAACTTGTTGATAGTCACATAAGGAGAATTTTCGCATGGCAAATCGTCCCGGTATGAAAGTCGGTGATATTGAACATAACGTGCAAAATGATATGTTAGCTGTTGGGAGCAAAGCCCCCGATTTCACCCTCTATACCACCTCTCATAAGCCAAAAACCCTCGCCGATTATGCAGGCAAGGTTAAAATCATTAGTTGTGTCCCTTCGATTGATACTGGTGTTTGTTCGGCACAAACGCGCCGTTTTAATCAAGAAGCCTCTGAATTAGGCGATAACATCGTCATTATCACCGTCAGCGCCGATTTACCATTCGCACTCAAACGTTATTGTGCCGCCGAAGGCATTGAACGCACCGAAACCCTCACCACCTACCGCGATATGAAATTTGCCGATTCGTATGGTGTACATGATACCGATTGGCGTGTATGCCAACGCGCCGTTTTTGTGGTAGACCAACATGATGTGGTTCAATATGCAGAATATATGCCTGCCATTGGTCTCGAAGTCAATTTCGATGCGGCGCTCGCAAAAGCCAAAGAATTAGTCTGATATTATTTTCTCATGGCGGATAGGTAACCTATCCGCCATTTGGGTTTAGGGTAAATCATCCACTCGAATGAGTCCACGCTTGAGCGCATAAATAACCACTTGTGTCCTATCACGCAATTGTAATTTATCTAATAAACTGGCGATATGCGTCCGCACAGTCACCTCACCAATAGATAATTTTTCGGCGATTGTGTCATTTGATTGTCCAAATGC
>CALDGT010000125.1 GCA_937942935.1 uncultured Chloroflexota bacterium
GATGATATAGATGTGCCACATGAGATTGAAGATGCTATCCGCGCAGGAGAGGCGACCATCCGTGAGCGCGATGCGGATATTAAAATTATCAAAGAATTTGCGCCAAATTTGCCCCATGTGACTGGAGATAGGCGCAGGATTCGCCAAATTATGCTGAATCTCATCACCAATGCGTGCAAATTTACAGATGAGGGCAGTGTGACAGTGACCGCCAAACTCGATGGCGACAAACATCTTTTGCTATGTGTCAAAGATACGGGCATGGGGATTCCCGAACATGATTTTAATAAAATATTCGAGAACTTTCGTCAAGCCGATGCGGGTAAAAAACATGGTGGTGGGACTGGTTTGGGCTTGCCAATTTCGCGCAAATTAGTTGAGGCGCATGGGGGCAAAATGTGGTTAGAGAGTGTTGTTGGAAAAGGTACAACCTTTTATGTGCGCTTACCATTGGTTGCGCTTGGTGGATGATATGAATAATTTCGGAAATTTTTTGAGTGACCTATTTTAATGAGATATGCTTATCATTAAAATTGTGATGAGATGATGGAGGCAATAGGCGATGTTATTACAAGGCAAGCGTGTTTATGTGATTGAAGACGAAAAATACAATTATATCGTGTTCAAAGTTTTGCTAGAAGAACACGGTGCAGATGTGGTATTTGGGGGATGGAGCAAAAATACGCTACGGCGCATTAAAGAAAACCCACCCGATATTATTTTGCTCGATTTGATGTTCCCCAATGGCATTAGTGGATTCGATATTTTTACCGAATTGCGCCAAGAAGAATCGCTCGAAAATATGCCGATTATCGCTGTTTCTGCCTCAAATGCGTCTACTTCTATGGGAAAAGCCAGACAGATGGGCTTTTCTGGATACATCAGCAAGCCCATCAATTTTCAGTTATTTCCCAATCAAATTTTAGCTGTTTTGAATGGGGAAACCGTTTGGTACGCCGATTAACGTTTATGAACGGTCATCGGCAATCCGCCTTGTGGATTGAGTGTAATAGAGGCAAATGGTTTGACCACATGCCCTGTCTTGAGGCGTAATTGATACCGACTCGCAATCGTAGCGAGGATGAGGTGCGCCTCTAGCATGGCAAAAGATTGTCCAATGCACACCCGTTGACCTCCGCCAAACGGGATATATGACCATTTATCAATTTTATCGGCATTTGCTTCGTTAAAGCGGTCTGGATTAAATTCGAGTGGGTTTTCCCAAATGCTGGGGTTACGGTGGATAAAATAGGACATGATTTGAATCACACTCCCCGCAGGCACATCATATCCGCCGATTCTGAGGTCGGTGATTGCTTCGCGGGAGAATGTCCATGCGGGTGGATATAACCGCAATGCCTCTTTAATCACTTGTTCTGTATATTTTAGCTTCGGTAAATCGGCGAGGGTGGGTGTTCTGCCACCCAAAACCGCATCTAACTCGGCGTGCATCCGTTTTTCGATATCGGGATGACCAGAGAGCAAATAAAATGTCCAATTGAGGGTGTTCGCGGTTGTCTCATGTCCTGCTAAATAGAGCGTGACGACTTCATCTCGCACTTCTTTATCGGTCATGCGCTCTCCATTTTCGCCTTCGGTGAGCAGGAGCATAGATAATAAATCGCCTGTGTCGTGCAAATCTGCCCGTCGTTCTGCGATGATGCCATACACAATTTCATTCAAATCGGCTTCGGCGCGTTGAATACGCCTTCTGGCGCGGGTCGGAAACCACATAGGCAAACTTTCATCTTGGCTGAATGATTTTTGCATCACATCCACTGCATGACCAACACGCTCACTATCACCTTCATTTGTGCTGGTGAATAGGGTATAGGCGATGATGTTCATAGTGAGGTGTGCCATATCGCTGGCGATGTTCCGCAATTCCCCATCGCGCCATGTATTCACCAAATCGTTAGAATAACGCGCCATCGTATCGGCATAGGCGCTCACCCGTTGGGTATGAAATGCGGGCGAGATGAGCTTGCGTTGGCGTTTCCAAAATTCGCCTTCACTGGTGAGCAACCCTGTCCCCAAAAAGCGTGCGAGTCCTGTTTTGGGATTGGTGTAATCGTCATCTTTGCGAATATTTTTGGCATTGGTGATGAGTATTTCGCGCAAATCATCGGGCTTACTAAAGAAAAATGTTGTGGGACGCGAGGGGACATGCACATAAAATGTATCACCATAGGTATCGAATAATTTTTTGAGTGGTGGCAATATCCCACGCAAAAATTGTAAAGCCATACGCAATGTAGCAAGGCGTTGTTTTCTGCCATCAAATCCGGGTGGCAGGCTATAATTATATGAGGTTATGCTGGTCATGTTTATATCCTTTTAACGAACATATATCATCATAACCCCATTTTTATTTACTCGGTGTTATACACTAGGCAAATCCTAATGCGAGTGGGATAGCATATACAATGAGCATCTGCCCCGGTCCGTATGTGAACCACACCACATCACTAATCCCCTTAAAATGCACACCATTAAACAATTGTGTGGCTAAAATGAGGTCACTGATTAAAAATAACACCGCCCCAATTGCCATTAGGATGAATGCACCATCTGATAGGGCGACTCCGCCAGCAAACCCCGCCGTACTCGCTAAAAGTAGCGAATAGGGCAAGGCGGCATAATGCAATGCACTGACTTCTTTTGCTGTCCGATACACCACCGCGTACCATAACCCAACCGCCACCAATAACGCGATAATCCATACGACGATATTGGCTTGATTCGTCCCTAAAATGCCGATGATATAAAAAATATGCCCAAGCCCAAAGGCACTCATCCCACCCAAGACCGATTTATCACCTTTGATGAGCAAACCTGCCATGAATAAATCACCCAAAAAGCCGAAGGTCATGCCAAGCGCGGTGAATAATGCCAAATTTCCGCCATGCGAAGCCGACCATAACCAACCTGCACTAACCAACATAGCAGAAGATAACATGCGGTTCGGTGTGGGAATTTTATGGGTTTGTGCGGTGTTATATTTCCCAAAAAGCCAGCCACCAAAGAGTAAAATTGCCCAGAGGATTAACAGTATTATCATCAAAATGTTCATTTTTACCTACCTTATATACAATCATTTTGCGATGACATTATAACCCTCTGAAACATGAAATTAAACTGATTGACGTGCGACCAAACGCATATTGATGCCATATTTGGGACGCATGGTGACGAGTGGTTCTGGCTCAATCTGTTGGTTTGGGATGAGTTCTAATTGGTAGTGTTGGGCGATAGTCGCCACCGCGATTTGTAATTCCATCATGGCAAAACTATTGCCAACGCACACACGCGGTCCACCGCCAAATGGTAAATACGCATATTTGCCGATAGATTTGCTATTTCCTTCGTTGAATCTGTCGGGGTCAAATTGCTCTGGGTTGGGATAATGGTGCGGGTCACGATGTAGCACATACGGCGACATGAGGACTAAATCGCCCTGCTTGATGTCATAGTCACCGATGCGCGTATCTTTTGCGGTAAAACGTGGGAATAACCACCCGACAGGATACAAGCGCAATGTCTCATCTATCACCATTTTGAGATAGGGTAATTTTTTGAGGTCATCTAATGTGATGGTGCGCTTGCCAAGTGTGGCATCAATTTCATCATATAACCGTTGTTGTACCTGTGGATTTTTTGCCAACAGATAAAATAACCATGAAAGCGTTAATGCGGTGGTCTCGTGACTTGCCACGAATAAGGTGATGACTTCATCACGCAATTGTTGTTTATCCATGCCATTACCCTGCTCATCTTTGGCTTGCATGAGCATAGAGAGCAAATCGCCATGTTCAAAATCGCCCGATTTTTGGCGGGTTTCGATGATTTCATAGATAATTTTATCTACCACACCATTGAGCCGTTTAATTTTCATATTTTGCAAGGTGGGTAGCCAGTGTGGTAATTTCATGGGACTCTTGAGAATTTTGACACTCTCATGTTGCATCCCTGTGATGGCATCTGCTAAATCATCATAATAACCGACTTCGACATTGAACAAACTTTTGGTGGCGATATTGAGCGTGAGTTGCATCATATCATGTTCGATTTCGCGTACAGCACCCGTGTGCCATTGATTGAGCAATTGATGGGTGTAATGCACCATGAGGTCGGCATAATTGCGGATATATTGGGCATGAAACGCTGGTTGAATGAGCTTGCGTTGGCTTTTCCAAAAATCACCATCATTGCTCAAAATGCCAGCACCCAAAAAGTAGCCTAATCCAGAATGACGCGCATCTTTATGGATGGGCGCTTTGCGGAACGTCTCCCAATTTTGCAAAATATCGCGGATGTTTTCTGGATTATTGAAGAAAAAAATGCGTTGTGTGGCGACGGTGAATGTAAACACCTCTCCATACCGATGTGTGCTATCCAATAAAAATTGGGCAAAATCTTCATTAATGGCTTTTAATGGACCAAAAAATGGGGTGGATTTTAGGCTAGGTGGCAATGCACGTTCTATTTGTACAGTCATATTGTTATCCCTCGCAAATATAAAATGTGATACACTTTGTATCATAAAGTGGTTTTTGATGATTTGACCGACCAAATTTGATGGCTTATTACATAAGTAACAGGTGTTTCATATTATGCGTACTCCAGAAGAAGATTTACGTGTTCGGCGCACAGAAAAAGCCTTACGCAATGCGCTGATGAGTTTGGTGAGCAAAAAAGGGTATGATGCCATCACCATTCAAGATATTGTGGATGAAGCAGAGACCTCGCGGGTGACATTTTATCGGCATTATCGAGATAAGACAGAATTACTCAATGCGTGTTTAGATACGATTTACGCTGAGTTGATACAATGCCTAGAACCGTGTTCGTTGGTGAATTTGAACCCCGAAAAACCACCTATCCTGATTTTATACAAATATCTGGAGCAGAATTTAGACTTATATCGCGCTATTTTGAATAGTCAGGGCAGTTTGATGGTGCAAAAGCGGATACGCGACTATTTGATGCAAGTGATTTATCAGGAAATTGTAGAAGAATTGACCTTTCGCCAATTATTGCATAAAACCCCGATTCCGATTCAATTGGTATCGCTTCAGGTGGCGGTTGGGGAATTGGGTTTGGTGTTGTGGTGGATGGATAATCCAACGGCGTATTCGGCTGAATATATGGCAAGAGTATCGCATCTGATGAATTTTTGGGGGGTATTAGAAGGGTTGGGAATCCGCCAGACTCCCACACCCTTATCATGAATCGTTATTTTAGTGTGATACTGCATTCCGCAGTGAATCTATCGGCACGCGCCACAATTTTGATTGTGCCTGCTGTTTGGCGGGAGCGAATATATACTGCGCCTTGCCCGCCCATTAGCACCAATGGATTTTCGCCATATAAATCGGCTTCACCATGCACCTCAAAGGTGACGGGATATGTCGCAAACGGCAACGGATTGCCATATTTATCTTCTATTTTGATGACTAAACGGGTCATATCTATGCCATCTGCCATTAATTCGGTGTCATCGGGTGTGACGGTCAATTTTTGGGGCAGGGCATCGGTGCTAATGCGTTGCGAAATGACCATTTGCCCATTAATGAGTCCTTCTAGGCGCAAATCGCCATTGGGACGTGCCACCGCCACACCTAATCCATCTACTTTGAATGGTGGATGGGGCAAATGGGGAAATTCGTTTCGTGCAGGGGTAAATGTGCCAATTTTTTCGTTACCCACATAAGCAGTCACTTGCTCACAATTGCTAAATACCCAAATTTGATTGAGTAACCCTTCACTAATATCGCCCGGTTGCCAACTGGTAGCGGCTTTTAATACCACTAAAACCGATGGGCTAATTTGGCTGGCATAAAAATGTCCTGCATATTTGGGCAAACGGAAAATATCCATCACACCATGATAACAAATCCTATCGCCCGCGCCGAATTCGACATGGGTATTATAATCAAAGGCACACCACCCAATTGCGCCCGATACTTTATGATTTGCGCCCGCCAAATTTTGTACTTTCACATGGCGCATGGCGTGTTCGATTTTGCGTTCTTCGCCATCATACGATTTTGTTGGGTACATGTGACCATTAAATTCTGTCACCAACCATGGAGATTGTGTCGGTTCTGCAATCCCATTGGAGAAATCGTTCATGGTATATACATCTTCTAAAAATTCACTGCTGTTAAAATAACGCACACCGCCTGTTGGACGGGTGTTATCTAATTCACGCGCCAACTTGTTGGTATCGCAATAAAAATCGTGGTCGTCTAGGCTTTCGTTGATGCGAACACCCCATATCACAATAGCGGGATGATTCCAATCGCGTTCTATCATCTTCCGTAAGTCATTTTTGGCGACATTTTTCCATGCGTCATCACCAATGAATTGCCACCCCGGAATTTCTTCAAAGACTAACAACCCAATTTCATCACACCGATTCAAAAAAGTGGTGCTTTGTGGGTAGTGCGATGTCCGCACAATATTGCATCCCAATTCATATTTGATGATGTCTGCATCTTTTTGTTGCAAGCGTGCTGATGCCGCCGCCCCAATATAGGGATAAGTCTGATGGCGATTCAATCCACGTAATTTGATATGTTCCCCATTGAGATAAAAGCCATCGGCGCGGAATTGCGCTTCTCTAAAGCCAAATTTCACCCGTTGTTGGTCTACTAATTGCATCGGTGAATTGGGTTTTTCGATTCCCAAATCTATGATACAGGTATATAAAACCGGATTTTCTAATGACCATAAATCAAATGTGCCTTTGGGCATAGTCAATGTCTTTTTGACGAGGCTTTTGGCGGGGATGAGATGTTCGGCACTACTAGCGAATTCGGCTTCCCACTCGCCTTCAAAATCGGCGCTGACA
>CALDGT010000126.1 GCA_937942935.1 uncultured Chloroflexota bacterium
TGAACATCGCCATCATTGGTGGCTCTGGTTTATACAATATGGCTGGCATTCGAGATAAATCGAGTATTAGCCTATTTACACCATTTGGCGTGCCATCTGCAGATATTGGCATTGGCACATTGCGCGGAAAACGGGTGGCATTTTTGCCTCGTCATGGGGTAGGACATGTCCTTAGCCCATCCACAATTCCATATCGCGCCAATATCCATGCGCTCAAGCAATTAGGCGTGAAATTTGTGATTGCGGTGAGCGCATGTGGGTCATTGCGAGAAGAATATGCGCCATCACATATTGTCATCCCCGACCAATTGGTAGATTTTACCAAAGGTCTGCGTGACCGCACTTTTTTTGATAATGGATTTGTCGCACATGTGGGTGTTGCCGACCCATTTTGCACGCACCTGTCGCAAATTTGTTATGAGGCAGTGGCAAAAACGGGGTCAACCGTACATCATGGCGGAACGTATGTTACCATTGAGGGACCGCGTTTTAGCACCAAAGCCGAGAGTAATATCTATCGTGGATGGGGTTGTAGCATTATTGGCATGACGACCTCGCCAGAGGCATTTTTGGCGCGTGAAGCAGAGATGTCTTATAGTGTGATGGCACATATCACTGATTATGATGTATGGCATGAGACCGAATCGCCCGTATCAGTGGATATGGTGATGAAAACTTTTGAACACAACTTGCGTGTTTCTCAAGAAGCAGTGGCGAATGCTGTCGAGATGATAGATGAAAATGCCGATTATCCCGCGCATCATGCCCTCGAAAATGCGTTTATCACACCACCAAATCAATTGACACCACAACTACAACAAAAGTTAGCTCCCATCATCGGACGATATTATTCCGCGTGATGATGAGGCGTTGGTCAGATAAATTCAGTCAGCACCACGAATTTTTGTTTTTAATGATTGGCTGTGTGCTGATTGGTGGCGGATTTTATCACCTATCATCTTTATTCCCAGCTAGGGCAGAGATGATAGGTTTTTTGTTTTCTGTTTGGTCAATTTGTCTTCTTATTGGCAAATTATTGCTAGAATGGCGTTTACCCAATCATCACCCTATTTTATTTCCAATGGTTATGTTTTTAACTGGTTGGGGATTGCTCATTTTGGCACGTCTTACGCCTATTCTTGCCATCCGCCAAGCGATTTGGTTGAGTGTTGCGTGGTGTGTGA
>CALDGT010000127.1 GCA_937942935.1 uncultured Chloroflexota bacterium
GTGTTGGCATTGGCGCTTCATTCGATTGCCTCACTAGGCAAACTTTATTCTGAACAAATCGAGAGTATTGACGCGGGTCCAATCGAAGCCTTGCAAAGCACAGGTGCAAATCGTTTGCAGACGATTATGTATGCGGTTGTGCCACAAATTATCCCGCCATATATCGCATTCACGATGTATCGTTGGGATATTAATGTGCGGATGTCTACCATTATCGGGTTTGTCGGTGGTGGTGGGGTGGGCTTTTTGCTCCAACAACAAATCAATTTGTTGCAATATCGAAATGCAGGGGTGGCGGTTTTGGCAATTGCGATTGTCGTATCCATTTTGGATTATGCCAGTGCCGCCATTCGTGAACGCTATACCTAGAGTTTAGATATAGGGCTTGATAGATTACTTATCCATCAAGCCCTAAAATTTTTATGCCACTTCTGGCTCAGGAATTGGCATATTCAAGTCTAATGCCGCCACGAGCCATGCTTTTTTCGCCTCTTGAATCATCTCTAACGCATCTTGCCAATTTTCACCATTCGTCATACATCCCTCTAAAAGTGGGATTTCTGCAAACCAGAATCCATCAATGTCGGGTGTGAATTCGATGGTATACGGTAGATTCATATAGTATTCAAGCATTTTCTCCTGAGTCGGATTCATCTTCTTCAGTATCCTCTTCATTAATTAGTCTATCTATCAATTGTAACGCCTTTTTCACATAAATTGGTTTGATTGGACGATGAAATGGAATAACCAATAAATGAGGATTTTCATCAATCATAATCCTAAACGTGTAATGACTGCCCACAATATTTTGTAATTCAAAACCATAATCCTCTAACACTAGACGTAAATCATCAAATGATACATCTTTTGGATTATTACGTAATTTCTGTAGGCGTTTTTTTCGTTTACTCATTTTAATCTCTCAATATAGCTTTAGGCAAAGTTTATTTTGTTGCCCTATTCTATAAGGGTAACTATCTCATCCCAATACCCGATACAACCAACGTAACATCAATTCGTGTTGCTCGATATTTTGCTCCATTGCGCGTGAGCCATGCCCCGCATTAAACCAGTGGATATGAATATCTTTATCATTTTCTTTGAGTTTTTCTTCGTAGACTTTCATCTGACGGGCAGGGCAACGGGTATCATTTTCGCCCTGAATGACCAAAATTGGCGCATGGATGTTATCCACATAACTAATTGGGGAGCTACTCTTGTGTTGTTCTGGCAATTCATCGGGTGTGCCACCGAATAGGGCTTTTTGATACCCGCGCAATGTTTCTGCTTGGTCTTCATACATCAAGCGCCAATCGGCAATTGCCACCAACGCCATGCCACCCGCCCATAATTCGGGACGTTTGCCTAATGCTTGCAGGGTTAAATACCCGCCATAACTACCACCATTGAGGATAATTGAATCGGGTTGGGCGATTTTATTCTCTATCAACCATTGCGCCACCGCCGCCATATCATCCACCTCGCGGTGTCCTAACATGCCCAAAATACTCTTTTCAAATTCGCGCCCAAAGGTGACAGACCCACGATAATTGACCGATACCCACGCAAAGCCATGGTCAAGAAATGTTTGTGCCGATGCGCTGAATGTCTCGGTTTGGACGGCTGTTGGTCCGCCATGTGTATGCAAAATGGTTGGGAATGGACCCTCGCCTTCGGGTGTTGCGACCCATGCCTGAATGGTCGCCCCGCCTGTAGATTTGACGCTGATAGACCGCCAAGGACGGCTTGCTGGCACATCGCCCGCGCTCAGTATTGTGCGAATTGCGCCTGTTTCGATATTAATAGCGATGATATGGGCGGGGTGGGTGGCATCTGACCATGTGGTGAAAATTTCTGTCCCGTCTGTCGAAAAATAACCGCCAAAATAAGACCCTTTTGGTGTTTTGACGGTGTGTAATAGGCTTTTCTCAATATCATAGATATACAATTGATAAATTGCCTGATTTAGATGTGCTAACAGCAGGCGTTTTCCGTCTTCAGACCAGTCCCATGTATTGATATCACCTTCGATATTATCCAGAGGAATATCGAGCCTATTGCCTGTTTTGACATCCCAAATGACAGGGCGGTTATAACCAGATACATCGGTATTAGCTAAAAAGTGTGTATCACCTGCTACGGGTGAGAATCCAACAGGAGATAAACTGCCATCTGTTTCTTCGAGGATGAGTACCTTTTGTTCGGGCGATGAATCGGCTAAATTGAATGCCATCAGACACATATCTGTGGTTTTACTACGTTCACTGGTGGCAATAACCGCATAATCGGCGTGATATGTGAGCATTGGTCCAAAACTGAGTGCAGGGCTAGTATATAAAATAGATGGTTCACCGAGTTTTCCGGATTCATCTACATCCATCAGATAAAATTGGAAGCCACTTTTGCCCGCAGAGACAAACCCAAGTTTACGCCCATCCAAACTTTGATTGATGCTAAAAGAAGCATAGGGCGGTAGGTTTGGCGTAATATCTTCGGGTGTGCCACCTGCGAATGGCACACGGACATAATGCCCAATTTCGTTGCCCTGCTCATCATCTAAATAATAAAAATATTCTCCATCTGGGCTAATGCCTGCAAATACCAATCCTGCGGGCTTATTGCTAATTTGACGCAAATTGCCTGTTTCAACTTCCCATGCGTAAATTTGCATGATGCCAGAACGATTGCTGGCAACTAACCCGCGCTTTGGATTCTTATTAGCGATGGTGCTATAGGCAACAATTGGCGCACGAAAACGCGCCCGCCAATCGGCATTTTCTGATAAATTGAGTGGTTTCATGAAAAAAATCCCTTTCCATTGATAAATAGAATTAAGTCACTTATTGACACACACGATAGGCTTGGACGGATGGTAAAGCATGTCCATCAAAATCGAATTGTGCCAAATTTTCCCAATATGAGCCAAGTTGTGGTGTGGTGATATTAGCTGGCTCCCAATAAGCAAATCCCATGCCTAAATTGTTGGGTATTTGCTGAATATGGCTGATTAAGTCTAGCAGAAAAAGGTGTTGCCCTTCTGGTGTGGCGGGATACCCGCGCTCTATTTGGTCTGGGTTGCCGACAGCATTATGAAAATCATCTGCCCAATCAAATGTCCATGGATAAGCCGTTTCGACAATCAGTATGGGTTTTTCATAACGATATGCCAAAATATTGATAGTTGCGCTCAGTTGGGTGAATCTTCCAGACCACCACGGATAATACGATAAGCCGATGATGTCAAAATCTACAGTATAGAGGATATGGTCAAAAAACCAAGTGCTGGTGCGATGGTCTCCCCCTGTGTGCAAGTGGATAATAATATCGGTCTCTGGTGATGTTTGACGAATCGCATCTGCGCCTGCATTAAGTAAGGCAATTAAATTTGACCATCCTTCACCACCTGTTACACGTCCATCATCCCATAACATCCCAAATGTAATTTCGTTGCCAATTTGCACCATATCGGGCGGAGTGTCTTGTGCGATGAAGGCTTGGATAACATCGGATGTATAATCAAACACGGCTTGGTGTAGCCCATCGAATGATAAATTTTCCCATTCGGCGGGTTTGGTTTGATGTGCGGGGTCTGCCCATGTATCTGAATAATGAAAATCGAGCAAAATTTTCATGCCGAGCGCATGAACCCGTTTTGCCAATGCCAAATTATAATTGAGGTCATGTAATCCATCGGCAGGGTTATTCCACAGGCGCAACCGAATCGTATTCACCCCTTGCGATTGAAAATAGCCTAATACATCGGTTTGGGGTGTGCCATTTTCATCATAAAATAGTCCCCCAGAAGATTCGATTTGAGTTAACGATGAAACATCCACCCCACAAATAAAATCTGTTTGTGCATGTGTGCGCGGTGTGATAGACACACAAAGCATGAATACACATAATATCGGGGTTATCCATCTTGTTTTTATCATCTATTATTTATCCATTGTTGGGCAATTTTTCTAACCATGCGATGATGGCATCTGCGCTACTTTGCCATGTTTTTTCTAACATCATATCATGAGCAGTTTGGTCAATTATGACCAATGGGGCATCATAGGCTTTGGCGGTGGCTTTTTCTTCGTGCAACGGAAAAATGCGGTCATTCTCGGCGGCGAGTATGAGCATTGGTATATTTTTTGATTTGACCTTACGGGGATTTGGGCGCTGAAATAACCCTGCGTCGAATAAAATCCGTACCGATTCATTGCCCACTTTGTCATAATATTTTTTCACTTGCTCATGAGGCATATCATCCGAAAAAAAGAGATGATGAGACCGCTTGAGATTGGCTACAATGGGATACATGCTCAACTGTATGACCGATTGAAATGCGACATGCGGATAGCGAAAAGTAAAACGGAGTGTGAATGGCAATGTGCCAATATGTGGTATAGATGCGACCAACACCGCACCACGAACAGGATATTTTTCCAGATATTTTTGAACCACATACCCGCCCATACTATGCCCAATGATGATAGGATGTGTGCCATATTCTGCATGTAATTCGTCTGCAATATGCTTTACATCTGCTACATAATCCCAAACACCATTCAAAAACATCCGCTTAGTTTTTGGACTATCCCCATGCCCGCGCAAACTGAGCGCATGAGTATGATACCCTTGCTGGGCAAAATAGGGTAAAAAGTAATCATCCCAACACCATGCGCCATGCCATGCCCCGTGTACGAATAACAAGGGGATAGCCGATTGTGATGTAATTGGACGATGCGAAATGTGTTCGAGAATCATAAAACACCTCTTATGGGTTATCCTTGCAATTATTTGTAACCTACTTGCGAAATCCTGTCAAAATTTGACACAATTTTGGCATGTGGATATGATTTAATCATTATTTCGTGAAAAATTGACATCCATGAGGGATAAGTTTATGCCCACCAACACGGCGCTATTTCCCCAATATCAACTCGGCTCGGCGTATGACGAAATGTTCATACAGCCTAATGTTCCCCGCGCACATTATGAATTGCTCTATCAACGTCTCAATGAATTTGGTGCAGATGAATTGTATCGCAGGCAACAAGCCGCCGATCTATCTTTTTTGCATCAGGGTATTACGTTCACCGTGTATGGACGCGAAGAAGGCACAGAGAAAATTTTCCCGTATGACCTGTTGCCTCGCATTATTCATGGGGATGAATGGGATACATTAGAACGCGGACTCACACAACGTATCACTGCCTTAAATTTGTTTTTGCACGATATTTATCATGATGGCAAAATTTTGCGCGATAAAATTATCCCGCGTGAATTGCTCTATACATGCCCTCATTATCGGCGCGAAATGCGTGGGGTGAATGTCCCCAAAGGGGTGTATGTATCGGTAGTGGGGACAGATTTAATTCGGATGCCAAATGGCGAATTTGTGGTATTAGAAGATAATTTGCGTGTGCCAAGTGGTGTATCTTATATGTTGGCAAACCGTCAGGTGATGCGAAATGTTTTGCCAAAGATGTTCGCTAATTATGATGTTCGCCCCATTCACAATTATGGTCAAGCCTTAGTGAATACCCTCCGCGCCCTAGCCCCGCGTGGTGTATCTGACCCGACTATCGTGTTACTAACACCCGGTGTCTATAACTCGGCGTATTATGAACATACCTTCCTCGCTCGTGAGATGGGGATTGAATTGGTAGAGGGACGCGATTTATTGGTGCATAACAACATTGTTTATATGCGAACATCCGCAGGATTGCGCCGTGTGGATGTGATTTATCGGCGCATTGATGACGACTTTTTAGACCCACTCGCATTTCGGAGTGATAGCTCATTAGGTGTATCTGGTTTATTCAATGCGTATCGGGCAGGGAATGTGGCGCTTGCCAATGCCATCGGCACAGGTGTCGCCGATGATAAGGCTGTTTATACCTATGTGCCACATATGATTAAATATTACCTTGACCAAGACCCCATCATCAACAATGTCGAGACGTATGTGTGTTGGGAACAGGCTCAAAAAGACCATGTTTTGGCGAATTTACATCAATTTGTGGTGAAAGCTGTGGGTGAATCGGGCGGATATGGCATGTTGATTGGACCGCAAAGCACCGCAGAAGAACGCGAGACCTTCCGCCAACGGATTATCCAAAACCCGCGCAATTATATTGCACAACCCACCATCATGCTTTCGACTGCGCCTTGTTTTGTGGATGGACGGGTAGAAGCGCGTCATGTGGATTTGCGCCCCTATATTTTGTATGGAGATAATATCACCATTGTGCCGGGTGGATTAACCCGTGTGGCACTCCGCAAGGGTTCGCTGGTGGTGAACTCCTCACAAGGGGGTGGGAGCAAAGATACATGGGTTCTGCGCTAAGTATGATAAAAACGATGGCAAAATTATGTGAGTTTTTTACATAGTTTTGCCCTTAGTGATTTCGATACAATAAATAATATCGGTATAGTGGCATGATATATCACCATCATGCCCAATAAGGATTTAGGTGAGATGTTATCACGAGTGGCGGATAGTTTATATTGGATGAGTCGTTATTTGGAGCGTGCCGAACATACCGCACGTCTTTTGGATGTTCATTCGATTTTGATGTTAGAACGTATCGCAAAAACCCAAGATGACAAACGATG
>CALDGT010000128.1 GCA_937942935.1 uncultured Chloroflexota bacterium
AAAATCCGTCTTAATCAAGTTGCAATCCACCCCTGCAAACGAAATTATTGTAGGAAGTATTGTTCGCGCTGAATTAGCATATGGGGCTTCCAAAAGCCAATATCCCGAGTTAAATCGCCAAAGACAACAGCAGTTTTTACAACCTTATCAAACAATTCCATTTGATGATTTAACTGCTGGTGTTTATGGTGAATTACGCGCTATGCTCGAAAAAAGTGGACAATCTATTGGACCGTTAGATATGCTTATTGCCGCATCTGCATTAGCGTATAACCTCATTTTAGTGACTCACAATGTTCGAGAATTTACCCGTATCCCGAATTTGAAAATTGAAGATTGGGAATTATGATGCAACTACAAACTGTCCTCATCTTCCCTATAAAAGTCCTTTATCACCTTCTGCTCGATTCCGCCTATCAGGAGCATATCGCTTATGGCAGTTTTGGGGTAGATGGTTATCGTGTGAATCAATCGCGCCTCTGGATTCCGATTTTTGGTGGCGGATTATTGGCACGGAATGGTTCATCTCATGTTGGTGCAGAAGGTGATGGCGGGGGCAGAATTCAAAATATCGGCGAAGATGACCGTTTAGCAGGTGGTGGTGGGGGTGCGCTTTCGGTTGGTATCACTGCCCAAATCCGCAAATTTCAGGTGACTCCCTATATTCTAATCGGTGGCGAAGGTGGGGGAATTGCCCAAATTCGCCACGAAGCCGTCACCAATAAAACCATCACCAAAGCCGATATTCATGGGTCGGCTGGTGGTGGAGGTGTGCGGAATGGCGCAGGGCTACGCATGACCTATCAGATTGGGCGCAGATATGGCTTACTGATAGGGATAAATATCGGATTACGGGGTGTGCTAGTTGGCGTAATTCGCCCGCCACGCCCTTTCATTCAGATGATTGTGGGGTTTGGGAAATTCGATACTGTGCTATGATAATTGGCACGATACACAGTTAACACAATGTTTACACATTTCATATACGCTTTTTACGCACCTACATTCTAATACAATGTGGCGAATTTTTATGCCCATGCTTCACCACTGAAAGGAGCATTTTTGTATGATAAAAGTAGACGGGGTGAAACGTGCCTATGGCGCGATTCAAGCCCTCAATGGTATTAGTTTTGAAGTCAAAGAAGGTGAAATTGTCGGGTTGCTCGGACCAAACGGTGCGGGAAAATCTACGACTATCAAAATTTTGACAGGCTTTTTGCACCCAGATGAAGGTACTGTGCAAATTGATGGCTTAGATGTCCTCACTCAAACAAAACAAGTCCAACGCAATATCGGTTATCTAGCAGAGAATACACCACTTTATCCATCGTTATCGGTGCAAACCTATCTTAAATGGGTTGCGAATATACGCGAAATCCCAACCAATGACCAACGCAAACTCATTAGTGATGCGGTGGTCGCCACAGGGTTACAAAATCATCTGACCCGCCCCATTGACCAACTCAGTAAAGGGTATCGGCAACGGGTTGGCTTGGCACAAGCCATTTTGCACAAGCCCAAATTGCTCATTTTAGATGAACCCACCGTTGGCTTAGACCCCACACAAATTGTCGAAATTCGGGGACTCATCAAACGTCTCGCGGAACACAGCACAATTTTATTTTCATCCCATATTCTGTCGGAAGTCGAAGCCGTGTGCGACCGTGTGATTATCATTATGAATGGTCAAATCCGCGCCGATTCTCGGTTAGATGAACTTTCTGCCACAACTAATGCAGTTATCGTGTTATCTGAACCTGTGGATAGTGTCGAATCTGCCCTATTAGGCATTGAGGGTGTGAGCGATATTCAACCCTTCCACGCACACGGCGGTTATTTGGGGTATCGTATTGTCGCAGACCGCGATATTTGCCCCGCCGTTTATGATTTGGCAAAAAAGCATGGGTATCCCTTGCGCGAATTGCGCCCAGATACCCTCACATTAGAAGCCTTCTTCAATCAACTGGCAACATCGGCATAAGGAGGGGATGATGAAGCAAACTAGTTCTATCATACGCAAAGAACTCGATAGTTATTTCAGTTCACCGATGGCGCTCATTTTTGTGGGTGTCTTTTTGGGAATCACCTTTTTCACATTTTTTTGGGTGAGCAATTTTTGGCTTCGTGGATTAGCCGATGTGCGTCCGTTATTTGCCAATATGCCATTACTGATGATTTTCCTCATCTCTGCATTGACCATGCGCCAATGGAGCGAAGAACAAAGCGACGGCACACTCGAATTATTATTCACCCTACCCACCAAAACCACCCAATTGATTTTGGGTAAATTTTTTGCGGTACTCATTTTGGTGATGGTGGCGCTTGTTTTCACATTGGTGTTGCCCATCACCGTGTCTGGAATGGGTAATGCCGATTGGGGTCCGATTATCGGCGGGTATCTCGCCTCGTTGTTACTCGCATCGGCATATATCGCCATCGGGTTATTTGTGTCATCGCGCACAGATAACCAAATTGTGGCGCTCATCCTCACAGCGTTGGTCTGTGGCGGATTTCATATCATTGGCACACAAGTTGTCACCAACCTTGTCGGTGGCGATTTTGCCAATATCTTACGCGCCATCAGCACCAGCGCCCGATTTGAGAGCATTGAACGCGGGGTGATTGACCTGCGCGATGTGATTTATTACATCGGATTGACCGTTGTATTTTTATCATTCAATGTATTATCACTGGAATCTAAACGCTGGGGCAAAGGCTCACAATTGAGCAATTTCCGCCTCAATAGCCGTTTAACCGTGTTATTATTGGCGGGAAATTTGGTCGCGCTCACACTCCTCATCGCCCCACTCAATATTGCGCGTGCCGATTTGACCGCCGACCAACAATATAGCTTATCAGATGTTACCCGTGATATTGTGGGCAACCTAAATGAACCCTTGCTGGTGCGGTTTTATGTCAGTGAGCGCAATCACCCTTTGCTCGCCCCACTTATCCCCCAAATGCGCGATGTATTGCAAGAATATGTCATCGCCTCTGGCGGAAAACTCACGCTCGAAATCATAGACCCTATCAAAGATGCCGATATCGAGACCGAAGCCAACCAGACCTACGGCATTAATGCCACACCCGTTCAAATTGCCAATCGGTCTAGTTCTGAATTATTGAATGTGTATTTTGATTTGCTCATCCGTTATGGCGACCAAGCCGAAGTGTTGAATTTTGGCGACCTCATTCAATCAGAGCAAACCGGCGGAGACGTGTCGGTGACATTCCGTAATTTAGAATATGACCTGACCAGCACCATCAAAAAGGTTGTCTCTGGCTTCCAAAATATTGATGCGGTCTTGGCATCGCTCGAAAATCCTGCTCAGATGACGCTATATTATACGCCAAGCACCTTGCCCGAAGCCTTGCAAAATGCACCATCTATCATCAAAACCGTTGCCGATGACATTATCAGCAACGCCAACGGAAAATTTGCGTATGAAGTGGTGAATATCGAAGAAGGCACAATCACACCACAAGAATTAT
>CALDGT010000129.1 GCA_937942935.1 uncultured Chloroflexota bacterium
CTATCCAACACATACACCATCACACGGTCTAAAATTCGCGCATTAGCATTGGTAAAAAGGGTTGGCTTTCCTACCATTGGCTGAATATCTACTAATTTGTTGGTCGCAATTTTATCGAGCCATGCCAATATACCTGTGCCTGTGGCTAAAATGCGCCCTTCATGTCGGCGGTCTAACAAAATTCCGCCTGTGTGGATTGCTTGATATTCACCGAGCGTATCGCCAAAATGAAGGGGGATGCCATCTGGCGCGAGGAGCGCCCCCTTACTAATATATAAACCTGTCAAATCCATTATTTGCCATCCTGATAAGTAAATTCATAATCAATATGATAACGACGTAATTGCTCATTAAAATCTACTGTGATTGGATTTTTGGCAAAAAATAAGTGTTCGGATTGCGGGTTTTCAATGCCATTATCCCGCAATAAATTAAGCGCAATCCGTGTGGGTTTTTCGCCCTTCATAATAGACCCTATCCATTTTTGTCCTGTAGATTTGAGGATGACCGTGGTAGAAAATGTAGTGGTGATATTGGGGAGGACGCTAAAAGATTTTTTGCGAATTTCGGTGATGAGTTGCATGGCTTGTCCGACTGCATCGCTCAAACTCCAATTGACGATGATAAAATCGGCTTCGGTGGCATACAGCATTTCTTCGGCGGCACGATGCAAACGGTCATCAATGCTTTGCTGGTCATCTTGGCGGGCGATGAGGCGCTCTGCCAAAATATCCATATTCGGTGGTGCAACAAAAAAAGACACACTGTTTTGCATATATCCTGCGCGAATTTTGATAGCACCATGAAAATCTATATCTGCGACTAAATCTTGCCCTGCTTCAAAAGCGGTTTCTAGCGCAAATTTTGGCACTCCATAATAAACCCCTGCATGAACTTCTTGATATTCCACCAATTTTTCATCGGCTATCATCTGCTTAAATTCATCTAGGGTCACAAACCAGCGTTGTTTGCCATGTTCTTCGCCTTTACGGGGTCCGCGTGTGGTAGCGGTAGCGAGTTGTTTGAGGTCGCCAACCTTTATCAATAATTGGTCTAAAATGGCGTTTTTGCCGACACCACCCGGTCCCACTAACATGAATAAAATACCTTGTTTGTGTTCTGCTACCACGCTCATTCTCATCCTCGCTGTGAAAACTATTGGGGGGTAGTATAGGACGAATGTGTGAAAAATGCTATGGGAATGGATATTATTTCATCAATTACAAACAACAATAAAACCAATCGCCTCGCTTCGGTTAATAGGG
>CALDGT010000130.1 GCA_937942935.1 uncultured Chloroflexota bacterium
CTCGCGGGTGATGGTGATGGCTTGCTCTAGGCATGGGATAGCTTGTTCTGCTTGGTTCATCGCCAAATAAAAATGCCCCAAATCGCCCAATGCGAGGCGCTCCGCATTTTTCTCTCCCTTTTCTCGGCTGTGTGCGATGGCTTCTTGGGCTAATGCGATGGCTTTTTCGTGTTCGCCTAAGCGAGACCATATCCGCGCTATGGGTATCAAATCATAAAATAGCTTGTCACTGTCATTGATTTTTTTGTTAATCGCGTGGGCTTCTTCCATATATACAACGCCCTCGCGCATTTGCTCTGGGTTATATGTCTCGCCCAAGCATAAGCCCAAGCGCATGAGGATATTCATCCTGTCTGATGTGTTTTCTGTAACAGGGTATAACGCGACAGCTTTGCGTAAAAGGGGGATGGCTGTATCGCGTTGTCGGAGGGTATCCCATATTTTCCCGATGAGGTAATATAGCACCGCTTCATTGGCGGGCTTATTGAGATGATGATACAGGTCTCTGGCTTTTTCATAATAACCAATTGCCTTTTGATAATGTCGTTGTTCATCATGAATCATGCCCAATACATATAGGCAACCCGCCTCGGCTGTGGGGTCTTTCATTTTTTGGCTCATGGTGAGGGCTTGTTGATAAACCTTTTTTGCCTCATCATAATTCTTTTGGTCAAAATGGGTTTTTCCCGTTTTGAACAGTTCCATAAGTGCATTCTCTGATGGCGTGGTCATGGCTAAATACCCCCTATTATTTATTTTGATTTATAAAACGATAGGGCAGGGGTGGATATTTGTCAATGCTATGCCACCAACAAGTAGCAAACTCATAAAAAACTGTTTATAATCCGTCATAGTGTGCCACTATTAAAACTTTTTTATCACTTTTGACGGGCTTTTGAGGGTATACTGAGACTATAAGAGAAGTCTCATAAATGAAAGGTGTGTAAGCATGAAAACGAGAGATATTGTATACATTGTAGGCGGTCTCATCATCGGCGTGTTGGTCGGTGTGATTATTGCCACCGTCATCGGCGGCGGAAACAAAGGTCTAACAGAAGACCAAGTGCGCTCTATTGTCAATGATGCTGTGTCTGGTCAGGGTGTTCAACCCAATCAAGACGATATTGTGCGTGCCGTCATCACCACCTTGCGGACAGGTCCAAATGTGTCGCAAACCCGCGATATTAATTCTAGCTACTTCCTTGTCCCTGTTGACCAAGCAGGTTCTTGGCTCGAAACAGTCAAAGAAATTGAATTTGATGAAGAAGTCACCACCGAAAGTATTGAATTGTTGAACAACGACATCACCAGCGAATCACAATTGGCACTCTATTTCACCTTGCCAGAACGTGTCACCACAGTGAATAGTGTCTTGTCTTTGGTGTATGATGCCATGCTCAAGACGGTTGGTGTCGCCCCAGAAGAAGCCATTGTCACAGGTGCAGACCCCTCTTACGTGGTGTGCTTGGGCTTAGATAATGACCCCTATAGCCTCACTGGTCCGTTGCTCTACTTCTATATGCAATTGCCCAGTGAACAAGTCGAAAAATTGCAAGATGTCGAAGGCAACTTCCCGACTGGTTGGGAAAAGCTCGATGGTCCACGCGAAAACAGCATGTTGTGGACAGCAGAATGCTACGACCCCACCGCCGATAGCGCCGCCACCGAATAAATCAATAATCATACGATGTGTGTAAGGGCTTGTTATGGCAAGCCCTTACACCAAACGAGTAAGTGCCAAAAATCTAGGTCAATCAACAGGGGTTGTATTGTGGAACACCAGAAGATATGAAAAAGGTAATAAACTTATTCCTTTAACGTTAACAATCCCTAACCGATTTGGCAGATGAATTTTTGTTGGCTATACGTTATAATGCAATAAACATGCTTAGAAATTTCCCATTTTTGATTGGATGGGTGAGTTAAAAATATTAAAGATGTTAGGTTCATATATGAAAGGAAAATCCCACATGAAGTTCGCAGTCCGCTTTGTACTCCTTGCAATTTTTGCGCTGGCTTTGTCGGTTGGTTTGGTGAGCGCCCAAGAAGAAGGTTCAGAATCTCTGGGTGGATTTGTTCAACCCGCCACCAGCTTCATCATCGAAGAAAATGATCCCGGCACCTTTAACCTGACCTTGACAGGTGTTGCTGGTACAACCCCCATCATCTTATCGACAGGCACCAGTGGCAATTTCAATACTGCTGAATTCCTTGCCGATTGGACAAGCACTGGTTTGAGCGCCAGAGCAGTAATCCGTTTCCAAATGGGCAACCCCCTCGAAGCCGATGAAGATGGTATCTTCCTCTATGACTTCACCTTGGTGGTCGATATTATGCCCGTCGCCGAATA
>CALDGT010000131.1 GCA_937942935.1 uncultured Chloroflexota bacterium
TGATATGACAGGTATAGGGTTGGATATCGAAATGACTGTAGGCACAGAAATTGCGATTGCCCAAGTTGTACCCATGTCTGGCGATACATTTTCGGTATTGGTAGAAGGCAGACGGCGGGTGATGTTCAACAATTATATTCACATGCGCCCCTACCCCATTGGGTCAATTCGTATCTTAGGCGAAACGATTAGCGATAGTGATAATGCCACAGCCCTCGAAGAAACGCTCTTTGAGATGTTTGAAGAAGTGGTCGAATTGATGGGCAATATCACCGATGAAGTGCTTGGATATGCCACCGAAATCAATGACCCCAGTTGGTTAACCGATTTTGCGGTGACTATCATCAATACCACTTATGAAAATCGGCAAAAAGCCCTCGAAATGATCGTATTAGAAGAGCGAATGCGTTTTGTCATCAATTTACTCAGTCACGAAATCCGTGTGTTGACCATCAAAGAAGAAATTGAAGGACAAGTTCAGCAAGAGATGACACGCAGTCAACGCGAAAATTATCTGCGGGAACAGATGCGGATAATTCAGGGTGAATTAGGCGAAGAAGATTACTTTCAGCAAGAATTTGAAGAGTTGCGACGCCAAATTTTGACTGCACAATTACCACCGCCTATCAACGACAAAGCGATGAAAGAACTCGCTCGCCTACAAAGCATCCCGCCAATGGCGCCAGAAGTCGGAATTATCCGCACCTATATTGAATGGCTCATTGAATTGCCTTGGCGCAAATCCAGCACTGATAACTTAGACCTCAAACGCGCACAGGCTATTTTAGAAGCCGAACATTATGGCTTGCCCAAAATCAAAGACCGCATTTTGGAGCATATCGCTGTCCGCAAATTGGCGGCAGATAAGATGAAAACGCCTATTTTATGTTTTGTTGGACCGCCCGGTGTTGGAAAAACATCGCTAGGAAAAAGTATTGCGTCTGCGCTCGGACGCGAGTTTGTTCGTGTTAGTTTGGGTGGGGTGCATGACGAAGCCGAAATTCGCGGACATCGGCGTACTTATATCGGCGCAATGCCCGGTCGCATCGTCCAAACCATGCGCCGTGCGGGGACAATTAATCCTGTTTTTATGCTGGATGAAATTGATAAACTGGGTGCAGATTATCGGGGCGACCCTAGCGCCGCATTGCTAGAGGTACTCGACCCAGAACAAAATAAACAATTTAGCGACCATTATCTGGATGTGGATTATGATTTATCTCAGGTTTTATTCATCACCACAGCCAACGATTTAGACCCCCTAGAACCCGCCCTATTAGACCGCCTAGAGATTGTCGAATTTCCGGGTTATACCGAAGAAGATAAACTCGAAATTGCCAAAAAGTTTCTCATCCCAAAACAATTAGAGGCACATGGTCTCAATGAAAGTGGCATCAGTTTTAACACCAGTGCATTGCAGGCTATTATCCGTGAATATACATACGAAGCAGGTGTGCGAAATTTATTCCGCGAAATTGGCACTATATGTCGCAAAACAGCACGTCTCATCGCCGAAGAACGCCCATACCCACGCCGATTAACACCCAAACACATCCCGACTTATTTAGGACCGCCTCATCACATCGAATCTCGCGCCAATGATGAGGATAGTATCGGTATTGTCACTGGTTTGGCGTGGACGCCTTATGGTGGCGATGTTTTGACGCTCGAAGTCGCGTTATTCCCCGGAAAAGGGACGCTTTCGATGACAGGGCAATTAGGCGATGTCATGCAAGAATCGGCACAAGCGGCACTCAGTTATTTGCGCTCAAATGCTCGCCAATGGGATATTCCAAGCGATGATTTTGAAAATTTTGATGTTCATCTCCATATTCCAGAAGGAGCAACTCCCAAAGATGGACCGTCGGCGGGGGTGAGCATTGCTACCGCAATTATATCGGCATTTACAGAGTGTAAAGTCCTTGCCAATTTTGCGATGACAGGCGAAATTACCCTGCGTGGGCGGGTATTGCCAGTGGGTTGCATCAAAGAAAAATTATTAGCCGCACATCGCGCCCGCATCACCAACATCATCTTGCCAGAGCAAAATCGCAAAGATTTGGCAGATATTCCAGACAAAGCCCTGCGGGAAATGAATATTCATTTTGTGAGCAATATCGCCCAAGTCTTAGGATTGGTCTTATTGCCCCCACCAGAAGAACGTGAACGCGATAAATACCGCGAAGAAGCTCAAGAAGAAGAAAAAGTAGCCGAAAGTTAAGTGATGTCTGGTGATAAGTCATGATGCGCCGTTCTCCTCATTCAATCAGTACAACAGACCTTTTAGCCAACCTAGAAGGTGGTCAAAATGCACAGTGGGCATGGTTTGAGGACAATTGCGACATCACCAAATTAGGCTTAACTTTGGCAGGCATGGCGAATAGTCGTGGTGGGGTGGTCGTTTTGGGGATTGTTGGAGATGATATACACGGTGTAGCAGATGTCTCGGTAAGTGTTGACCATCTCTTACATTCTGCCCTATCCCTAGACCCGCCCCTCATCACACCATTGCCTTACCCCATCATGATTGATAAAAAACAAGTCGTCCTCATTGAAGTACCTGCGGGGATGCCTCATATTTATATGTGCGACGGGCGTTATGTGCGCCGTGAACACGACCAAATTGTGCCTCTCAAACCCATCGAATTACGCCGTTTATTGATAGAACGTGGTGAGATGAGTTTTGAGATGGAAATTGCACGCGGGGCGACTATCAAGGACCTCGATTGGGAACAAGTCGAGCAATATGTCGAGGCGCTCAAACGGGTTGAGCAACGCGATGCAAAAGCATTGCTCCTACGGCGGGGTTGCTTGGCTCGCAAAGATAACCAGCTATATCCCACTAATGCGGGGATTTTACTCTTTGGCAAATCGCCAGAAGCCTTTGTGCGAAGTGCAGAAATCACCGCCGTCCGTTTTGCTGGCGAAAAAATGGGAGATACATTCAACCGAGAAGATATTACAGGCACTCTCCCCGAACAAATTCGGCGTGCCGAAACCTTTTTATTAGACCATCTCCGCAAAGGGGTTCAACTGAAGGCGACAATGGCGCGGAATGAACAATTTGAATATCCCCTAGAAGCCGCCCGTGAATTGGTCGTGAATGCAGTCGCACATCGGGATTATAGTGTTGAAGGCGATAATATCCGCTTATTTTTATTCAAAGACCACATGGAAGTGTTTAGTCCGGGAAAGCTACCCGGTCCCGTGACGGTGGATAATATCAAAGATGAGCGTTTCTCGCGCAATCCGATTATTGTCCAAGTATTAGCGGATATGGGCTATATTGAACGACTCGGTTATGGCATTGACCGCATTTTGGAACTGATGACACAACATAATTTGCAACACCCCGATTTTCAAGAACGGCAAGGTGGGTTTCAGGTGGTACTCTATAACCAAGCAATGATCCCACCACCGCGACCATCATTAGCATCGCTCATTGAAGATATTAACATCCGCCAAGAAAAAGCGATTGAATACCTCTCAGACAGCAATCGGTCTCGGATTACCAACAGTGAATTACAACAGATGTTTCCAGATGTCCATGCAGAGACTATTCGGCGCGATTTAGCCGATTTGGTGAATAAAAATATTTTAGAAAAATTTGGGTCTAAGCGTGGGTCATATTACACCCTCAAAAAGTCATCACAATTGGACGAATAAGATACAGGGGCTATTGCTCATCTGCCAAAATTCATGAGAAGATGTGCATAAATCAATCATTCACGATG
>CALDGT010000132.1 GCA_937942935.1 uncultured Chloroflexota bacterium
TCGCTCAATTTGAACTTAATGCAGAGTCGGCGAATCGTGTTACTAACGCGCTCGCACAAGCCGCCAATGCCTCGCGTGCCGATGTGAGTGGGTTAGGGCAGGCGCTCTCTAATGTTGGTCCGATTGCAGAAGATTTTGGGCTAGATGTCGAAGAAACATCTGCCATTTTGGGGGTGTTTGCCAACAATGGGATTATGGGGGCGGAATCTGGGACACAGCTCAAATCGATGCTGTTGAATCTGTCGCGCCCAACGGAAGAGGTGCAACAAGCCTATCGTGAGTTGGGGGTGAGTTTTTATGACACCGAAGGTAATCTGCGCGATTTTAACACCGTCATGCTTGAACTGGATTCTGCCCTCGATGCACTCCCTGTTGAGCAACAAAATGAATTGATGCAACGACTCGGGGGGAGTTATGGCATTGTGGGGTTATCTGCCTTGCGTGCCAGTAACGGCATTGGGGATATGCTCAATCAGATGCGGGAAGCACCAGAAGCTGGGGAACTGGCAGATGGGTTCATGAACACCTTTGCGGGCAAGGTTGAATCGCTGAAAGGGAGTTTTGAGACGCT
Organism: uncultured Chloroflexota bacterium; assembly: GCA_937942935.1. Taxonomy (GTDB): domain Bacteria; phylum Chloroflexota; class Anaerolineae; order Aggregatilineales; family Phototrophicaceae. Next base: position 572 of record CALDGT010000132.1, read on the forward strand.
CAAGATTGAGGCGTTTACCCCTTTCATGAATGAGGTGGTCGCGCCATTTATTGACCGCATGATAGTAGTGGTGAATGGTATCACTGATTGGGTGAGTAAAAACCCCGAATTGACCAGCACCATTTTACAAATCGGGTCGGCGCTGGCTGTGGCAGGACCAACGCTCATGGCAACGGGTATGGCGGTGAGCAATATCGGTACGGCGCTCCGTGTCGTAACACCCTTGTTTGGGTTGCTCACATCGCCACTCGGACTCGTTGCGGGTGCGGGGTTGGTGTTGGCGGAGGTGTTCAATGTGGATTTGCGCCAAGCCTTTGAGGATGTGGCGGAGGGGGTGTTACCCATTTTGGAATCCATCCGTGTATGGGTGGTCGAAGAAGGCTTCCCCGCAATCGTGGAATTTGTGCAGAACACAGTTATTCCCACATTTGGGCGGGTGGTGAGCGCATTAGGCGATGCGTGGTCACAGATTTATCCTGTTTTGGCAGATTTGTATGGGTGGTTTGTGGATGAGGCAATCCCCGCTATTGGGAATATCATCCAAACCGTGTTCATCCCGATTATTCAAGATATTGGCACACGTATCGGTGAAGTGTGGGCAGTTATCGCCCCTGTCTTAGCAGAGATGTACGACTGGTTTATCACCACCGCCATCCCTGCTATCTCGAATATGATTCAGACGGTGTTCATCCCAGCGATTCAATTCATTGCCGATGTGTTCCGTGAGGTATATGAGACGGTTGCGCCGATTTTGCAATTCCTCATTGAGTGGTTTGTGACGCAAGCTGTACCGATTATCGCTGGACTAATTAACGATGTGATTATCCCTGCGGTGCAGGCGTTTAGCGATGTATTAGGTGCAATTTGGAGTGTAGTCGGTCCCGTGTTGCAATCGCTTGTCGATTGGTTTCAGACCACAGGCTGGCCCGCTATTCAGGGATTTATTGATAACATCATCACCCCTGCTATTGGCATTTTTATCGAAACACTCAAAGGGATTTGGACATTAGTCGAGCCATTTTTAGACCTACTGGTAGATTTTTGGCAAAATGTCATGGGACCTGCGGTGCAAGCTGGGCTAGATGCAGTAACCCCGATTATTGATGGACTGGTTAGCCTGTTGAGTGGGATTTGGGAATCGGCTAGACCATTTTTAGAGGGATTACGTGATGGGATAGGCGCCATTTTTGCATTTATCCGCGATAACATTATTCAACCTGTAGTAGATACGATTTTGTCTATCCCGCGTGCTGTGGATGACGCATTACGCGCGGTTCAACGGTTCTTTCAAGGCAATGAGGCAAACAAGGTCAATGACTCTGCCCAACAAATCCTCGCGCCCGGTAACTTGCCTAACCTGCAACAAAATATCACCACAGGTAGTCTGATGGGGGATATTTCGCAAAGCCCTCTCAACAATAGCATGATAGGACAATTGGGATTGTTTGGTGGGAGCATACCACAACGCGATTCGGGCGGGATTGGCTTGGCAGATATGATGTATGCCATTGGCAGACCCCAAGAGGATAACGAGATTTTTGTGCCACGCACCGATGGCGAATTCATACCCGGTTTTATGGATAAGATGAACACTTTGTTTGAACGTGAAAACACACCCACCATTGGCTCAGTCGTGATTCACGCCAATACGGAAGAAGGCGGACGGTCTGCGGCGAAGGGATTTGTGGATGAATTTGAGAAATGGAATCGGAGTAGAGGATGACGCGACTCACGAAATTTCACACGTATCAATTTGCTTATGACCAAGATTACCGCGACAACTTTGCCGATGTGCTGGCGCGGACATCGCGTGTGGTGGGGGTCAGTGGCGGTGTGGATGAATTCGGCAGAGGGGTGGCACTGAGCGAGGTAGGCAACATCCAAGCAGGCTTCTTCCTTATAAGTGAGGATTCCCGCGACGGCATGAACACCTTGCGTGATGAAATGAA
>CALDGT010000133.1 GCA_937942935.1 uncultured Chloroflexota bacterium
CCCCTAACCCCCTCCCCACGTTGTGGAGAGGGGGCAAAAATCCACCCGAAATCGGTTTTCACCAACGGGGGGATAGGGGTGAAAGAATCATCAAAAAAAATATTTTTGGTAAACAGGATTTTATGGACGACCTTCAACATACACGGGGGGATATTTTGGTCGTAGATGACCACCCCCCTAGCCTACAGGTTTTGACTGCTATCTTATCCAAACAGGGTCACACGATACGCGCAGTGATGAGTGGCAAAATGGCGCTCCTCGCCGCCCATACCGAAGCCCCCGATTTGGTGTTGCTGGATGTCAAATTGCCCGATATGGATGGCTATGAGGTGTGTCGGCAGATGAAAAGCGATGAACGCCTGCGCGGTGTCCCGGTCATTTTCATCAGCTCCCCAGAGACATCTTATGACAAAATTCATGCCTTTGAGGTCGGCGCGGTGGATTATATCATCAAACCATTTCAGATTGATGATGTCGTGGCGCGGGTCGAGAGTCAGCTCACGCTACGGCGCATTTATGAACAAGCCAATATCATCGCCATGATTCATGAGCGTGAGCGCCTCTCGCGGGATTTGCACGATGCCGTCAATCAGACGATTTTTTCAATTAGCATGATTTCGGAGATGTTGCTCTATCAGGCGCAAGGCGAATCGCCTCAATTGGAACAGGGAATCGCCCAAATTCATCAACTCTCGCGCATTGCCTTGTCTGAATTGCGAATTTTGTTATTTGAACTCCGCCCAGATAACCTGCTCCGCGCCAAATTGAGCGATTTACTGGCGCAACTGACCAAAACCCTCTCGATTCGGGTGAATGTGAAGGTCGAATTACGCCTGAATGAAACGGTGCAATTGCCCGCCAATGTGCATTTGACCTTTTATCGCATCGCACAAGAGGCGCTCAATAATATCATCAAGCACGCCAACGCCGATGAAATTATCATCACGTTGGATGTGAATAAGCAACAAGGGCAACTCATCATTCAAGATAACGGGCAAGGATTTTTGCCAGAAGAAATCGAATCACATGGGTTTGGGCTACGCAATATGCAAGAACGCGCAAAGAGCATTAATGCGGAGTTTAAGATGAGCAGTGCGCCCCAATCTGGCACAATATTAACGCTTTTGTGGCATAATATGGGTATTGAAGAGAATTAAAAAGTACGTTTTTTTGGTGGGACATACGCGCCGTTGGCGCTAGTCCCACCCTACCAGTTTGTCCTGTTTACTAACATCGTCCGCACAACAGGGTACAGGCATCGGACGCAGGGTGAAGATGGCTTAAAGGTTATTTTGTGGCTGACATACGAGGCGTCCCGCCTTGTAGGGACGCGATTAATCACGTCCGTACAGCCAGTACATCCTTCAAAATAGGCAGAATTGTACTGGCTGACTAGCACGCAGTGCGTATGTCAGCCACCAGATACCCCACGAGGGTGCGTCCAATGTTGGTAAACAAAAATGCGGACGATGTTGGGAATCCGCACAAGTTAATTTGTTTGTAGGGAAGGACTAGGCATAGGCGTACGTCCTTCCGCGACCAACCATAACAATTTGTTTGTAGGGAAGGACTAGCCGTAGGCGTATGTCCTTCCGCAACATAAACCGAAAAATTATTTTTTTAGCCAAAGGCACGTTATCATGTTAGACGAAAAAATTACGTTATTAGTCGTAGATGACCATATCATCGTGCGCGAGGGACTCATCAGCGTCCTTAAAACCTTCACAGAATTTGAAATTGTCGGTGATGCGTCATCTGGCAAAATGGCAATCGCCATGTGCGACAAATTATGTCCGCATGTGGTGTTGATGGACTTAAAAATGCCTCAGATGAGTGGCGTCGAAGCCACCCGTCATATCCGCCAAGCCCATCCCGATATTCAGGTGTTGGTCTTGACCAGTTTTATTGATGATGAACTGATACAAGCGGCATTAGAGGCGGGCGCGATGGGCTATTTGCTCAAAGATGCGTCTATTCACGAGATTGCTAATGCGGTGCGCTCGGTGGCACAAAAACAAACCGTCCTCGCCCCAGAAGTCACCCAACGCTTGCTCCATGCACGCACCACCGCCGATGAAAAAGAGACCTTCATCCTCAAATCCCGCGAGTTAGAGGTGTTGCGCCTGATGGTGGCGGGTCTGACCAATGTCGAAATCGCAGAGCGTATCATGTTGAGCAAAGCCACCGTCAAATATTATATCAGTTCTATTTTTGAAAAATTGGGCGTGAGTACGCGCACAGAAGCAGTGGTCTTGGCGATGCAACATCACTTGGTACAGCAAGAAGATGTCGTGGCATTGCGACATGAGATATAATATCCAAAATAAGACACCTCGTAGGGTGGCGCTAGGGCATCATTCCCGCATATCCCACCCCTTATAAATGGATAACAGTCAATGACCAACGACATCTCTGGCAAAATCATTCGCGGGTATCACATGGGCGACATCATCGGGTCTGGGGGGTTTGGTGTCGTCTATAAGGCACACCAACCCATCATTGAGCGCGATGTCGCCATCAAAATTATCCACGCCAAATATGCCAACCAGCTCGACTTCACCCGCCGATTTGAATTAGAAGCCCGCCTCATCGCCCGCCTAGAGAGCCAATATATTGTGCCAATCTACGATTTTTGGCGCGATTCCACAGGCGCATATATGGTCATGCGTTGGTTGCGCGGGAATAATTTACGAAGCCTGCTCAACCAAACACCACGCCCTAGCATTGAGGTGGTCGCCCGCATTTTATTTCAATTGGTGAGCGCCTTGACGGTGGCGCACCAACAAAATGTGGTACACCGCGATATTAAGCCCGAAAATGTGTTGTTCGATGAGCATCAAAATGTGTACCTGACCGATTTTGGCATCGCCGTAGACATCATGCACATGCCCAACGAAATCACGCTCAAAGCCTTGTCGTTGGGGTCGCCGATGTATATGGCGCCCGAACAACTGACACGCCAAGCGACATCGCCCCAAGCCGATGTGTATAGTTTGGGCATTTTGTTATATGAAATGTTGGCGGGCAAAGCCCCTTTTTCGGGCGGGGTGACAGAAATCATCCAACAAAAACGGATGTCGCTCCCCATCGCATCCTTGCTCACCATCCGCCAAGATTTGCCCCCTGCCCTAGACGGGGTATTATGGCAAGCCACCGCCCAATCACCCATCGCTCGGTATAACTCGGTGGTAGACCTGTTCAATGCGTTCATCAAAGTCGTGTCGGTGAAAGGCGATTTTTCGATGTTGGGCTGGTTATCATCGAATCAAAAGATGTCGCCGTCTCAATTTGTATCGAAAAGCGATACCCTCCAATTAGATGGCGGTGGCACACTCATCCTCAATCAACCACCCCAACCATCCCCGCCACCATCGGCAGTCGAATGGATACAAAACGACACCTATCCCCTACACACCCTCATCCGCAATCCGTTTAAGGGGTTGCGCCCATTCGATGAACTCGATGCCCGCGATTTTTTTGGGCGCAAAGAAGCTATTAGCCGATTATCGGACTTTTTTGCAGACCACCAAAACCGATTTTTGGCGGTGGTTGGTCCCAGTGGTAGCGGAAAATCGAGCTTAGTGCGGGCGGGCTTGTTGGCGATGGTGCGCCAACAGACCATCCCACAAAGCCAAAATTGGGTTATCGCCACCATGACCCCCAGCGATGACCCCTTCACCGCCCTGCGTGAAGCCCTCGCACAAGTGACGATGACCAACACCCTCGCCGATTTAAGCGACCTGCGCGATGCCCCGCAGGTATTACAGCATTACCTGAACCAAATTTTGCCAAAAGACATCGAATTATTTCTGTTCATAGACCAATTTGAAGAAATCTTCACCCAAAACACCGATGAGCCAATCGCACACGACTTTTTAGAGATGCTCCACCACAGCCTCACCCATCCGCAAAGCCGTTTGCGCCTCATCTTGACCTTGCGTGCCGATTATTATGATAGACCGTTGCAACATCAGCATTTTGGCGAATTAATCCGCGAGCATACCGAAGTCGTTTTGCCACTATCGGACCTCGCATTAGAAGAAATTATCATCGAGCCATCGTTACAAGTGGGGTTGGCGGTACAACCAGACCTCAAAATGGCGATTTTGCACGATTTATCTGGGCAACAAGGCGCATTACCCTTGCTCCAATACACCCTTAGCGAATTATTTGAAAATCGGGATGGGAGCAACCTGTTATCTCTGGCGACGTATCGGGCATTGGGGGGCATCTCTGGCGCGTTATCCAGACGGGCAGAGACCATTTTTGCCGATTTAACCGCATCAGAACAAGCCACCGCCCAACAATTATTTTTGCGCTGTGTGACCGTAGAAGGCGGGGGTGTGCCAACCCGCAAACGGGCATTGATGACGGCATTGCTGGCGAATTTATCTCCGGAGGGGCGCGATAGGTTGGTGGCAGTCACCGAAAAATTCACCCGTTGGCGCTTATTGACCCTAGACCGCGACCCCGCCACGCGCTCCCCAACGATTGATATTGCTCATGAGGCGCTCATCGGCGCGTGGTCTCGGTTGGCGGGGTGGATAGAAGATAATCGGGCAAATTTGCGCCGTTATTATCAATTGCAAATGTTGACGCAAGCATGGCATGAATCTGGAAAAGATAATAGCTTTTTGGCGGTGGGTGTTCGCCTAAGCGAATTTGAAGATTTGCTCACCACACCATTCATCACCCTCAGCCCCGATGAAAACACCTTCATCGCATCGAGTATGGCGCTCAAACGGCGAAAAGAAAAAAGGTCTATGTTGGGGGTCATCGGCTTTACCGGGGTGGCACAT
>CALDGT010000134.1 GCA_937942935.1 uncultured Chloroflexota bacterium
GACATTCGCAGTTTGTTCAATCGCTGTCGCCCCACCGATAGTTTGTTGCAGTGTAGCAATACTTTCAATCCTGCGGGCTTGGTCTGCATAGATTTCGGCATTATGAATGCTGGTGGCGATTGTCTTAGAAATCGCTTGTAACAATGCTTGGTCACTTTGGGTAAAGGCATTATCTATCAGCGACATAACCTCAAATGTGCCAAAAAACCGGTCTCCCAAGTTGATTGGCACAGCCAAAATAGACTTAAATGGCAGGTTGGCTAATTTGGGGTGTAACCCATGAGATGTCTCTTGAGAATTGATGAATACAGGTTGGCGATATTGGGCAATCCACCCACTAATGCCTTCCCCATACGCATATTTGCCCCCTGTTTCTTGGAGCAACAATAAATAGCGCGAATCACCAACCCATCCGCGCTGATTTAACACTTTTTCAGATTCATCCCACAAACAAATTTCGGCGGCTTCATAATGCAACACGCCACGCACCAATGTGAGGATAGTTTGAATGGCATTATCAACACCCATATTGGCGCTAACGGTCTCGTTGATGTCGTTAATGAGCGACATGGCGTTGCTCACATTCAACACATCGGGGTCATTTGTGCCAGATGCGCTCAATTCGCGCATGGTGATGACAAAACAATCTTGTCCCTCAAAAACCAAATCATACGATGTGGCTTCTACCCACCGATTTTTCACCTGAAAGGATGATTGCCCTTCACCAGAAAATAAACGGAGCAAGTTTTCTGATGGTTCTGCCAACCGCGCTACCTGTTCTAACGATAATTTGCCCGTCGAAAGGTTAAGCCACTGAACAGCTAATTCGTTGGCATGAAGCAATCTACCTTGCTTTGTGGCGACCAACACTGCATCACTCATATTCGGTGTTGATGAGGATGATGTTGGTTGAAAAAATTCTTGTTTCAATTGGTGGGCGCGTTGACGAGAGTAGAGATAAATCCACGCTATAACAACAAATCCCCCAAGCAATAATAATATCGGTAGGTTCATAACACAGCCTCAAACGCACTCATAAGATGCGGACATGATGAAACTTGCTGTTTACCAAGATGTCAATAATGGCGCAGAATTATCAGATTCTAAACCGCTTTTGGCACGGCGACGGTCTTCTGCGGCGAGTTCTGTAATTTCACGAATATCAGAGAATTGGTGTGTCTTGGTCGAGACAGAGCCAGTCGCCAAAGACATCAATTCAACTTGTTTTTCGCCACCTTTATCATCTGGCACAAGGATATATCCCCGTTCACGGTCAATGAACGAATAATGTTGCTTAACCCGCTCATCAAATTTGTCTTTGAGTGATTGAATCATTTTCTTGGCGTCACCAACATGGGTGATGATGATAAAATTATCGCCACCCGGATGCCCAATAAAATCATCTGATGTACCAATTTCATCTACAATTTCGCCCAAAAGCGGGGCGACAAACCGAATTACTTCATCACCCGCCACAAAACCGTACATATCACGGAAGGCATCGAAATTATTAATTTTGATGTCGATATATGTCCATGGTTGGGTAGAACGCATGAGGGTGCGTAGATGGTCTTCGATGAGCGCCCCTGTTGGCAACCCCGATTTTGCATCTTTGCTGGCAATCAATTTAGCAGTATTGATGGTGTTTTGCACCCGCAATTTCAGTTCTTCAATATCGAATGGTTTGGTGACATAATCATCTGCGCCCATTTCTAAGCCGATGATTTTATCACTCCGTTCATCTTTTTGGGTGAGGAAAATGATGGGGACATGGCGTGTGCGAGCAGTGGTACGCAATTCCTTGCACACATCGTACCCGTTCATGTCGGGCAACATAATATCGAGCATAATCAATTCTGGCAATTGCTTACGGGTCATGGCGAGCGCATCGCTCCCACGCGGGGCAACTTGCACTTCATAGCCCTGCCCTGTGAAATAAATTCTCAACATATTGGAGATGTCAAAATCATCTTCAACAACTAAAATACGACCTTTACTCATAATTTTTTGCCCTTCAAACTCTGGGTCTCTCGCCAGTACCTAACAATCAAATAATACACCAAAAGGTGCAAATCTGCACCTATAGAAATAAAATTCTGACCATTTTAATAACCTACGTTACAATTCTAGTTTCTGTGGCGACCATGTTTTGCGTGCCACATGAGCGCGTTCTCTTAAACTGATAATTTGCTCGTCTGTCACCGGTTTCTCAAAACTACGAAATCCCGATAACTTAAATCCGTGTCGCGCCGCAATTTCGCCGACTTCAAGCGCCTGCTCAATGCTAATATCTTTGCCGATGGTATAATCTTCATAACGCCCCTCTAATGCCAACGCCATCGTTTCTGCCATACACGCATAGGCTTTGCCTTCTGGAAATCCAAAATCAAAATGAAAATCCACATCACCGGGGACTTCAACCATACCCCCCTCAATAACCAAAACGTCATCCCGTTGGTCGGCGACCAAGCGTGATACATCACGCGGACGGGCGACATCGCACACCACTGCGCCCGGTTTAAGGTGACGAGGTTCAATCACCGCATGAACAGCACTCGTGACCGCCAACACCAAATCGGCATCATAAATATGTTCAATACGGGTGCTAACACTCACTTCTGCCCCAAATCCCTCACATTTTTCGCGCAGGGCTTCTAGCGCATCCATCCGCCGACCAATCAACTTCAGGTGAGCGCAACGGCGTGCGAGCAGTTCTGAACAGGTCTTGCCAATTGCACCTGTCGCGCCGACCACCGCTACAACGGCATCACTCATCATAAATCCCATTTGTTGGGCGGCGGCTTCGAGGGCTTCAACGGCGATGACGATGGTATAACTATCGCCTGTGGTGACAGGAATATCTAGCCGTTGAGCAATGGTGATGCCCCCATCCCCCACTACCGATGTAAATGCGCCTAATCCGAGCATTTTTGCGCCCAATTTTTCGGCTTTTTTGCCCACTGCAACAATCTTTTTATAAACCATCTCTACAGGCAAAGACAGCATCGTAGGCGGTGTATAAGGGCAGGCTAAAAGCCAGCCTGTGAGTTCATTTTGGGTATCTTGAGAGCGAACCCCTTCAACATGAGAAATATAAATCGGCGGAAAATACCGTGAGAGGTAATTGATTTGCCCCTCCGTGAGCATTTTTCCAAGTAAAGGAAATTTACGTGCCACATCCTTCTTGATTTGGATGGGGTGAATGATAAATGCAAAGGTATCGTCCATACTATCACCAACTATCCCATGTGGATTCATTTTCAGTCATCTCATCTTTACGGGGATAGAACCGCTTGTGGACTTCGCCAAATTGGACAAAATGATGGTCGCTTTCCTCATAGGTGATATTACGGGTAATCACTCGGCGATGAGGCGATGCCACCAACACCACATCCGATTCTATCATGCGTCCGGGGAAGACAATCATCCCCGACCCAATACGACAATTATGCCCGACTGCACTCCCCAGCACAATTTGACCAACACTAGCGAGTTCGCCATCAATATTTGAGGCACGAATCGGCTTTTGTGCGATAAGGTTAAAATCGGTGAAGGTGCTACCCGCCCCAACAAAACTATTTCGTCCAATCACACACATTTGCAAACAGGTATTTTGGGCGACAATGGTATTTTCCATCACGGCGGTGAGATATAAAGCGGCACGGAATGGCAAAAAGCAATTATCGGCAACGGTACTCATCATCAAAACACACCCCGCATCGATGGTGACATTATTGCCAATGGTACAGTTATCCAAAATCACACCTGCCCCAATCGAACAATTATCGCCAATTTCGGCGGGTCCCGTAATAATGGCAGATGGGTCTATGGCGCAATTTTTACCAATTTTTACCGCGCCAGACGATTGTAAAATTTGCTTTTGCTCCAAGACAGCAGTCCACAACAATTTAAGTTGAGCAAAAAAACTGCGTTCCATTAGGCTATCTAACTTACCTGCACGCCCAAAATTGCCACAGATGATGCTGGCAAAATAAATATGCACCCAGCTTTCAATAGAAATAATCGCCCGTTGTGGCGCATAATGAGTCAAATCGCCTTGTTGCATGGTCATAAAGTCTGGAACACTATAAAATCCAATTTCTCGCGCATCACTGGGGACGACTACGGGCATAATATCGGGCGTGTATCCATTGGGAAAGTACCATAAATCGCATAAAAACCAGACTTTATTATCTGACCCCATCGTGGGAATAAAATTTTTGGTGAGGGGCAATGTATAGGAGTGAAAGGCTTTATCGCTGGCAGGGAATGCGGCGCGACAGGCTTTGCCTGTTTTGCGAGCTTCTTTTACAAAATAGTCTAAAAATTCTTTGTCAAACCACAAACTATCCCGATAAACAATGGCTTCGCCTTGCACAGATGATAAATCATCACGACTATGCAAAATACCACCCAATTCGATTTGATGCCCAAACGCATTGATAATTAATTGCTCAATATGCAATTTGAGTGGTTCTAACCCAATGGTCAACAAACTAGCGGGTTCATTAAATGGTGGGACATGGCGTGTATCTTCGATAATATAACGGTACATGCAAAAAATCTCCAAATCAGTGCGCGGTTTTTGGATATGCAAAGATTATAACCCTAATTCGGGTATTTTTGCGAATGTTTATCATAAAACGGGGATGATTGATTATCCGTTATACAAAAAGTCGCGGATAGTCTCATGAAAACGGTCTGGTTCATCCAACATCGGAAAATGTCCCGATTTTTCAAACCATGCAATTTTGCTAGTTACATCGCCGGCGACAGCGTGCTGAAGCAGATGGCCTCGA
>CALDGT010000135.1 GCA_937942935.1 uncultured Chloroflexota bacterium
ATCGGCATTCCGCATGTCGCCTGATGTGCCACTTACACTTGATGGCAATGAGTACCTAAAATATGTGAAGCATTATGAAGATGGCTTGACCGATTATGTTGAACTCCGCTACGACTACGATGCTATTCAATGGTTGCAACGCAATGTGAAGGGGTCGCCCGTCATCATGGAAGCCCAAAGTTATGGCTCATTGTATAAATGGGGCGGGCGGATTTCAATTAATACTGGGTTGCCATCGGTAGCGGGGTGGGATTATCACCAAACACAACAACGCTCACTCAGTTCAATGCCGATGGTTGTGCGCCAACGTGCCGCCAATGTGAATGCGTTTTATAGCACCTTAGATGTTTATGCCGCCAGCAATATTTTGCGCTTCTATGATGTGCGTTATGTGGTTGTGACCGATTATGAGATTAAACGCTATGTTAGCACAGGCGGATTAGTCAAATTTGGCGAAATGGTGGAACGAGGATTGCTCTCAGTGGCATACGAAAATGAATTGACCACCATTTATGAGGTCAATCAAGATGAGGTGTATCAATTATTTGTTCGGAATATGGCAGAATTTGTCGCTATCCCATGAGGTGAAGGTATGATTTTGGATTGGCTCGCCCGTGAAGGGTGGATGATACTGAATTGGTGGTTATTGCTCACAGTAGCAGGAATCACAGTATTGCCATTATCTGTGCGTTTGCTCCATGCGTTACCCGATAACGGTTATACATTCGCTCGCCCATTGGGATTTTTGCTCATTTCTATTGTATATTGGCTTTTGGGCATACTAGGTATTACCCCCAACACCACAGGGAGTATAATTCTTGCATGGGTGATTGTTTTGGTGATAAGCCTAGTAATTTATCGGCGCAACCCGCAACCATTTCAATGGCGGACATGGTGGCAGAAAAATTTGTCACTCATGATTGTTGCCGAAATTTTATTTGCGGTGTTATTTGTGGGTATGACAACCTATCGGGCGCATCAAAATGAATTACGCTCCACCGAAAAACCGATGGATTTGGCATTCATGAGTGCCATTCAACGGAGTCCTGATTTTCCCCCAGATGACCCTTGGCTCTCTGATTATTCCATCAGTTACTACTACATGGGTTATGTGATGGGGGCGATGGTCTCTAAGGCGGTAGATTTGCCCGCAACCATCGGCTTTAATTTGCACCTCGCAACCTTATTTGGATTAGCAGGTGTGGCGGCATTTGGTGTGGTTTATAACCTCATCCGCGCCCAAGCCCTTGCCAATTTATTCGATAAACGACCCACACAGGGTACGGCGATTGGATTTGGTTTATTAGCCACATTCTTTTTGGTATTCATGAGCAATGGTCACATGGTGATGGTCGAAATGCGTTACCGTGAGATGAATGCGGATGAGGCTTATTTATTTCATCTGGATACGAAAAGTCGCTCTAGTGATTATGACCAAAATGGAAATCCATTGCCCATTTATGCTCCAAGCCAGCAACCCATTAGTGCATGGGATATTGTCCGATATCCGCATTGGTGGTGGTTTGATGCCAGCCGTACTATTACAGAACGCGCTTTAGATACGCCTACTGATATAGGGACGATTCAAAAAGGGGCGCGTGTGAATGAAATTATTGATGAATTTCCCAGTTTTAGTTTTATATTGGGCGATAGCCACCCGCATGTGATGTCATTGCCATTTGTTGTGCTGGCAATTGGATTGGCGCTGAATATTTTGCTCTCTGCTGGCGCACCAACATTTACCCAAACTCTATTTTATGGGATTATTGTCGGCTCATTCATCTTTTTGAATACATGGGATGCGCCGATTTATATAGTCGTGCTGGTGGGTGCAGAATTGCTCCGTAGAATCGCTATTGAAGGCAGAGGCTTTTTATCACTCATAGATTGGGCGAGCCTCATTTATTTTGGCGCACGCTTGGTTGTGATTACACTTGTTTTATACTTCCCATTTTTAATTAGCTTTCAATCACAATTGAATGGGATTTTGCCCAATGTTCTGTATCCCACACGCCCACAACAACTATTGGTGATGTGGTTGCCATTCTTATTGCTTATTGGGTTTTATCTTGCTGTCGAGACTATTCGTGGAATACAAGCCAAACGCATGAATTGGGGTTTGGGATTGACTGCCACGGCGAGCATTATTTTATTTTTATTTGTGGCGATGGTGATATTAGTCGAGATTGCGCTCAATCAACCGACTACATCCCCAATAGGACGTACTATCAATGATTTTATTCAAGCATACGGTGGGCGCGAGCCTGTTGAGCAACAAATTATTGACCGACGACTAGGGACAATTATCACCCCTCTGGTGATGGGATTAATCCTATTCTTAGTGGTCGCCCGTTTATTCCCACGTTTTTGGCGCAAAGAGGGACGTCATGATTCTGGGCGGATTTCTTATTCTCCGCCTAGTGCATTGGTTTTGTTATTGCTCGGTGCAGGGACGGGGCTTGTCCTTATCCCCGAATTTTTGTATCTGCGCGATAATTTTGGCTGGCGGATGAATACCGTCTTCAAATTTTATTATCAATCGTGGGTGATGTTCAGTATTGTGGCGGCGTATGGTGTATATAGTATCATCGCAGACATCAAAGTGTGGCGACCCATGTTCCCATCACGGGTGATGTATGCGGTGTTGGTGGTGTTGGTGGTGTTTATGGGCATGATTTATCCTGTTTTTGGATTTTATCATCGTGCTTTTGTCGAAACAGGACGTACTTCTACTTTGTATCCTAACACAGACCCACTCACACTCGATAGCGGTCCTAGCCTCATTGCCACACAAGATTATGAAGCACTCATGTGCTTATCTGAAAGAGTGGGGCAGGCAGATGTGGTGGTGGCAGAAGCTCGTCCACAAGGACGTTATGTGAATTACAATGTCGAACATGGTCGCACAGGCACACTAACAGGGATTCCTGTGATACTCGGTTGGACAGGGCATCAAAGCCAATGGCGAGGAGAAAATTATTCTTCGGCGGTTGGCACGCGCGAAAATGATTTAGATAGGTTATATACCACATTATCCATCACAGATGCCTTGCCCATCGTTCAACAATATGGCATAGATTACATCCTCTATGGCACGAAAGAACGCGAATATTATGGGTCTGGTGGCGAGACAAAATTTTTAGATAATTACGAAATTGTGTGCGAATCGGGCAGTACACGGATTTATCGGATAATTGAACGTTATGACCCGTTTGCAAATCAATAATAAAGGTGATTTTATGCAAGCTGTGGCACAAGAAACCAAACTGATAGAGACATCAAATGCTAATGTGACCATTCGATATGAATGGTTAGTTTTGATGATGTTGCTGGTATTTTCTGTGGTATTTCATTTGGCTGGTTTAGATGAAATACCGCTATCAGATACCGAAGCTCATCAAGCCTTATCTGCATGGCGAAGTGTGATGCCAACTGCCTC
>CALDGT010000136.1 GCA_937942935.1 uncultured Chloroflexota bacterium
TAAATTGGAGATGGGGTAATACAATGGATAAAAAAGGCGTTCTGCATGTTTGGCGGGGGCTGTCACAATCACTGCTTTTGCATCAAGCAATAGCCCATTTTCCATACAAATCCCAAACCGCCCTTTATCTAACATCCCCAATGTGCTAACTGCCATGCGGTGCATGATTGAGGCGGTGATTTTCGCAGATAAGGCATTGATTATGACACCTGTACCTCGTTTGAATATCAAACGGTCATCAGCGAAAAAATATGCCTCAGATAACCCAATAGAAGCCAAATAATCGGTCATCCACACAGGGTTATCGAGTTCATGACACATCTCGGCACTATCGAATAAAAAATCATTGCATTGAATTGTTTCTATGCTCCCGCCAAACCGTTTTTTGACTTCAATGAGGGTATATGGGATATTATGTCGTTCTAATTCATATGCGGTGGCGAGTCCTGTTAGCCCGCCACCAACCACCACCACATTCGCCATGCCTATAATCCTAACTTGCGGAGTGTTTCCTCGCTATATGCCCAAAGGCGTGTCCAATCGGCTTCAACATACGCATTTTTATTCGCTTGCTTCGGCTTAGATTTGGCAAAATATTTGCCTGTTACACCTTCTACCTCTGGAGAACTCGCCAGATAAATGGATGTTTGTGCGCCTTGTTCTGGGGTTAAAAAGAAAGGACGCAGGATGGTGATAATAAATTGGAATACCCCTTTATTATCTACCCCAAACCCTGTACGAACAGCCCCCGGATGCAATGAATTGGCGGTCACATTGACATTTTCTGCGCTGAGTCGGCGTGATAATTCGTTGGTGAATATAATATTCATCATCTTACTTTGACCATAGGCATAAAACGCACCATATTTTTGACTGAGTTGTATATCATCAAAATTGGGTTTACCAATCTGATGAGCGCTTGATGAAACATTCACCACACGCGATTTGAGAGCAGGTGTGCCACTCGATTTGAGCATATCCAATAACAAATGAGTGAGGTAAAAGTAACTCATATGATTTAGTGCAAAGGTCATTTCTAGCCCTTCGCTTGTCATAACACGCTCAGTAAATCTTGCACCCGCATTATTCACCAACACATCTAGGCGCTCGAATTTAGCCCGAAATTCATCTGCCACCCGTTTTACATCGCGCATGAGCGATAAATCGGCGATTAAATAACTCGCATCGGCATTGGGTACAGCAGATTTTATCTTGCTGATAGTTGCTTTTGCTTTATTCTCACTCCGCCCAATCACGACCACCGTCGCGCCCATCCGCGCTAATTCTAATGCTGTTACCTCACCAATACCGTTGGTAGCCCCCGTTACAATACACACACGTCCTTGCATCTGGCTCATAAACTCATCCCTAGTTTCTTCAATATATCCTCGCTATATACCCATAATTTTTTCCAGTTATCTGGATTTTGCACAAATTTATTTGGCAGTTTTGCTTCGCGTTTGATAAAATATTGACCGCTAACACCTTCCACATAAGAAGAACTTGCCAAATAAATTGAGTTATCTGCGCCTTGTTCGGGTGTTAATCCAAAACGCCCAAATGTTTGAGTAACAAATTTCATAATACCCCGATTATTTTGTCCGAATCCTGTCCGTACGGTTCCGGGATGGAGCGAATTCACAGTGACATTTACATTTATTAACGATAACTGCCGATGCAGTTCATAAACATGTATGATATTCATGCCTTTGCTATGTCCATAAGCACGCAAACCAAAATAACCGCTTTCATTTTGAATATCCTCTAAATTGATATTGCCAAAACGATGTGCCTCCGATGCGACATTGATAATACGTGATTTTTTTGAGGCACTACCACTCAGTTTGAGCATATCCAGCAATAAATGAGTGAGGTAAAAATAATTCATGTGATTGAGCGCAAAGGTCATCTCTAAGCCTTCTGCTGTAACAATGCGCTTTTCAAAAATCATACCTGCATTATTGACCAGCACATCCAAACGGTCAAATTTAGCTCGAAATTCATCTGCAACCCGTTTTACATCACGCATGAGCGATAAATCGGCAATGAGATAACTTGCATCGGCATTAGGTACAGCAGATTTTATTTTGCCAATAGTTGCTTTTGCCTTATCTTCATTACGCCCGATGACGACCACAGTCGCGCCTATCCGTGCCAATTCTAATGCGGTCACTTCACCAATACCATTGGTCGCACCTGTTACAATACACACACGCCCTTGCATAGTCATCATCAGCCTCTTTTCAATCGGTCTTTATCAATTTGTTCGCTCATCGCCCACAGCCGCGCCCAATCTGCCTCAACCAATGATGCAGGGCTACTGGCTATTGGTTTGCATTTGTCAAAATATTTGCCACTTACCGCTTCTACTTCGGGCGATGTTGCCAAGTAGAGTTGTGTTTTTGCGCCTTCTTCGGGGGTCAGTCGCCAAAAATAGAGGGGCAAAAAAATGGGCATAATCACACCCCATATCCCTTTGTTATTATTTTTGGCAAACCCACTTTTAATCACACCCGGATGCAGTGCATTCACCGTTACAGGCGCATTTTGAGCTTGCAGACGCTTATTCAGTTCATAGGTGAACATCAGATTCATCAATTTAGAACGCGAATAAGCCCCATGCCCATTAAAAGGTTTTCTGACAGATTGTAAATTATCAAAATCTATTGGATATGCCGAATGAAGTACAGATGACACATTCACAATCCGCGCTTTTTGGATGGGTGTCCCACTCGCTTTGAGCATATCTAATAACGCATTGGTGAGTGTGAAATAACTCATATGATTGAGTGCAAAGGTCATCTCTAGCCCATCGGGGGTGATGTCACGAGTGAGGATGAGCGCACCAGCATTATTTACCAACACATCTAAACGATTATAACGCGATTTGAATGTCTCTGCTACAGCCATCACATCCGCCCCAACCGATAAATCGGCGATGATGCTATCCACATTGGGGTTGCCACTTTTGGCTTTTATATCAGCGACAACTTGCGCAGTTTTTTGTGGATTGCGCCCAACAATCACCACAGGCGCTCCCATTTTAGCCAGTTCATGTGCGGTCACTTCACCGATGCCGTTGGTTGCACCTGTGACCAAGCAAATTTTTCCTTGCATCATTAATCCCATCTCTCTCTTATCTTCGTACACAAGTTGTTATCACCTATCACTAGGTTATACCCTATAACAATCTCATATCATTTGGTGCAAAAGGTGAATCTATTATAATAATTTGCTTAAAAGTGTCTCATGCACAGGCAATTAACCCACATAAACAGTTACGGGCGCAAGTGATTGCGCCCGTAGCCATTCATTTTTTTGCTATTCTGCTCACATAATGAACAAAATCTTATCCGTCGTGCGTCATCATTTCGGTGATGTCATGTGAATCTTGGCGTTTGCTTCGTGATACCGCATAACCAATCACACCTAATAAAG
>CALDGT010000137.1 GCA_937942935.1 uncultured Chloroflexota bacterium
GACATACGCGCCAAAAGCAGGCGATAGTACCGCCCCTACACATCCGTTGGATAGGTCGTAGGGGCAATTCCTATTCAAAAGATTATAGCGGGTGGCGGACATACGCACTTGCGTGCTAGTCCGCCAGTACATGTCTGCCTATTTTGAGGGGTGTACTGGCGGACTAGAGGCTTCAGCCTCGTATGTCCGCCACAAAATGATTTATCGCCTGTCGAGAACGTATTATCCCTGAATCTAATGGGGTGGGGTTAATCTTCATCCCCCACAATCGGCAAAATGAGTGCGGATGGATGCCATTCATCATGAAAAATGTGTTGATGTGCGATTTGGCAGGTGGTGGCGGCGGCGAAGGGTTCATCCACACATAAATTCCGCGCCCAACGCGGATGTGCGCCACTGGCAATTTGCAACCGCAGGCGATGATTGGGCAAAAAGCAATGTGCGGTCGCCCACATATCCACCTCAATGCACCAAATGCCATCGGGTTGTGGGGTGATTTCTTTGGCAGAGAGGCGAAAAAGCCCGTCACAGATGTTATACGATTTTCCGTCTGGGTGAACATCACATAACCGCCCATAAAAATCGGCACAAGGGGCATTTGTGGTCACATATAATTGCAAACGGACAAATCCGATGACCTCTAACGACTCGGATAATGGCTCGGTGGTATAAACCAATACATCATCGCGCTTTTCGACCTGCCGATTATTCCGCTTGCCCGCATCCCATAAATGAAATTTTGTCCCTCCGATGTATGGGGTGGGATTTTGTGGGTCATACACATAGCTATCGGGTGAATCCGAATGGGGTGGCGTGGTGGATAATTTTTTATCACCACATAAATAAAAGGCGGTAGGTGTGGTTTGGGGTGGTGGGAATTGGTCATACTCGCGCCATTCTTTTTTGCCCATCACATATAATCGGACAGGCTTTTGACGGAGTGGGGCAGGTTGTCCTTTCAGGTGAACATCAAACCAGTTTAACCCCTCATTCAATTCAATCAGGCTGGCGATGGTGCTAAAATGATGCCCCCCGCCGATGGTCAAATATGGATTTTTGCCACTCGCCCGTAGTTGCTCATAATCGCGCAAGGTGCCACGCAAAAAGAAATCATACCACCCGCCGATGAGATGTACAGGAATATCCATTTTCGATAATCTATCGGGTTGGCGCATGTCGTCCCATTGTGGGGTGGTGGGGTCGGCATTATCTATCCACAAACGGAAATAATCAATTTCTCTATCAAATGAAGCCGTGTCATCTTCATAGATGGGCAGATGGTCAAAGGCTTTTTTTGCTTTGCGCTCCACTTTATGCCAAAATGTGGCGGAATAAATGAGGGGTTTGCCTTTCAATTTATCCAGTTCATCAAAAACTGCCATCCAGCGCATTGCCAAGCCTAAATCCAGTGCGCCATCGGGATATAAAATGGGGTATAAATCGGATGAAGTGATACCGGGTACAATTGCTTTAATGGCGGGATGATGCGGTGCAATCACCCACTGAACAATGCCCAAATAACTGCCACCCCATAAACCCAATGTGCCATTGAACCATGATTGCGATTCTAACCATCCGATAGTATCTTCTGCATCAGTACGCTCTGCAAAATATGGCGAAAATTGCCCGCCCGATTCAAACCGTCCGCGCACATCTTGGAGGAGGACATGATACCCGCGCTCTGCAAATCGGTTGCCGATAAATTCCATATACCAGCCAAAATTGCTATTGAGATGATTTCGCCCGTATGGTGTGCGGACGAGAATCGTCGGAAAGTCACCGTCTGTACGCGGGGCGTAATGGTCAGCGACCAAGAATATGCCATCTGTTGTGGGAATTTGAATATTTTTGATGATAGTCACTCGATAGCGCATAGGTGAGAGGCGCAAAATACGGCGTGCGGTTTGCTTGCGCCTATTGTATACGATGGTGAATAACCCAATGATGACCAATAATGCGCGAAATAACCATTTTTTCATAAAATTGCCCTTTATCGTAACCAGTGAACT
>CALDGT010000138.1 GCA_937942935.1 uncultured Chloroflexota bacterium
GGAAATTATGCTATCACGCTATTAGGAGATGGCATAATCGGATTATATGACCTCATGTCAAATACACCCGTATTTGTTTTTGAGGGTCTACCACTCATCAGTTTTGGTTATCAATTCAATTTTAATACCACACCCAATCAAGAAATCGCATTTATCAATTATATTGATGAAGAGCAAAATCTTGTTTCTCAACTAGAGGCATGGGACATCACAACAGGGACACTTTTACGCGACTTACCAACCGATACATTAGGTCGAGCAATGCACATCAGCCAAGATGGGCAATTGCTGATTATCGGCGGTGGCTTCCAAAAAGACCGCCTCGAATTTTGGGGTGTGCCACAATCATAAGACATTTAGGGGCGTGTGATTGCGCCCCTATTTTATGCTATAATGCCAGTCTAAAAATGTGGATAAAAGAGAGTTTCCTTCATGGCAATAGACCATATCATCAATTACGATTGTGTTCCAAAGCGCACCCTCAGCACAGAGGGCATCTTAGAACGGGTTAAAGGCGAACAACGTGCCAATACCATCATTGGCTTATTCCGCAAAAATGGCGATGACCGCCCACCCAGCCAAATGGGATTTGAATTCACCCGTAGCACACCCGATGGCGAAGAAGAAACGATTGTTGTCGTTGTCCAAGATTTGCTAGATGCCGCCCAAGACCTTGTGCCACTCGAACATCACTGCAAAGATTGTCCCGCCAATCGCGCTAAAAAACGTTTTGGGTGCATGGGATTCATCCAATACCCCATCACGTCACAAGCAGAACGTTGGCTGATTGACCGCCTGCCCGTCCCCGATGAACCCCTCATCTGGTTATTGCTCCGCCAAGGGGTGAAAGAATTCAAATACGATGGCGAAACCATCCGCCCATTACGCGCTGTAGAAGGGGTTTATTTTGAAAATCCCATGACGATGACGCGCAAATTAGGCGAATTTAGCATTGAGAGCAATCAAGTCTTTGAGATGGTGTTCTCGGTGGGAAGTGTGACGCCCAATCATGGCGCATTGTTGTTATTATTCCTCAATGCCGTCCCGCGCGAATTAGAAGCCGATGATATTATGGCGATTGCGCCTGCTACCCCCGAAATCATCGCCAAAATGCCCTTTTTACATAAACCAGACCCCGCCGATGATACAACTATCCGCGAATTAAAAGAATTTTTACACGCTGTTTATCTTGCATGGACGCTGAATGTCAAAATGGTTTTGGATGTCTAGCGCGAAATCGTGAATAAATTGGCACGACCATCCTCATCGGTTGTGCCAAAAATCGGCAATCGGGGGTATGGTGGGGTGGTCTCATACATCCCCACGAGAAATAAATAATTGCCTGCTGATAAATCTGCTGGAATGACGATGGGGTCACGATAAATTGCCCCAACTGTCCATGAGGTTGTCGGGATGGTGTTTTCTGCCACCTGATGGTCTAAACCGTGTGTTGGCGGGACATCCAATGCAGTGCTGATATGTGTGAGGATATTCAAGGGGCTATCCGTTTGGCGGAGTGCTTGCCAATACAACAAAATCACATCATCATCCAACCAACTATATCCCACCAACCGCGCCACATCCCCTATTTGAATATCTAACGGTGTTTGAATTTCGGCGGGGTCTACATCCCATTTGCGAAACTGGGTTAACCCATTCCACTCAATCGGCAGGCGTTGAGCATGTTCCGTCAAATAGGCGCTCACATCGCTTGTCCGCGCACCATTCAACAAAAAGATGTTGTGATGATTGCTCACCAAATCGGGCAAATACGATTCAATCGGCGGGTTATCTTCTGGGATGAAAAATATATCTATTTCGCCACGATGATAATATTCGAGCGCCGTATCGCTGGTATCGTTGATAATCACATCCCCAACCGATGACCGCGCCTCGACCAATTGCATCAGTCCACGCCAATCGAATGATTTTGGCGGGTCTACATAAAAATAATTGTAGACATAAAAAAGATAAATCCCACCCATCAGAATCGGGATAACCACCATTGCCCATTTTGAATATCTCTGACGGATAAAATCGGCACAGGCTATTAGGGCAAGAATGAAGGCGGGTGTCACCATGATGATATAACGGGGCAAAAATACCGCACTACGAGTCGAAACCAGATAGAGTGCCACCATCGGAATCAATAACCACCCCGTCAATAACCAACGAGATGATTTTACTTGCCACGCCATCACCATCAGGATGATTATTGCTAAACCACCAATGATGAATGGTGTAAATCCCCCACCCCATAATAATGTCGGGATAAATTGGGTGAATAATGTGCCTAAGTCGGCATTGGTGGCATTGCCTGCATAGTCACGACCAAATAAGACCACATATGTCTGAATCGCAAGCGGGATGAGCAATATCGCAATCCCAACCCATATTCGCAAAAATTGTCGGCGTTTTTTGGGGTGACTCATCCAAACATATACAAATTGCGCCATGACAACGAATAATTCAAAATAATAAAGGTATAGTGTAAAAGTCTGGATGATAATATATGCCCACCAACGCGGCTTTTTTTCGTGCAGGGCGCGATGAAGCAGATAAATGTTAGCTGTGGCGAGGGTGACATACACCCCATATTGACGGGCATCTTGGGCGTGCCAAATTAAAAACGGGTGGACTGCCCATAAAAATCCCGCCCAAAGTGCTATATCCCAACGAACAAACAATCGCTTGGCGAGGGCGATGATGACGGCAACACCAAGTGTATTCGCCAACACAGAAAAATAGCGCAAACCAAATTCGCTAATACCCACGCCCAACGACCACGCCCAATAAACCACCATAGAGGCGGGATTCGGTTCATATTCTAAAAAAAAGAGCCATCGTTGTGAAAATGGGGGATTTGTCCAGTGCAAAGCAGTGAAGGCTTCATCACCGCGCAACGGCACACTATCGAGTTGCCACAGGCGCAACAAAAACGCCATCCCAACGAGGAAGGCGGTGATGAGGATATGCCACTTAAAAGACGGGCGCATTTTGCCCTACTTAGTCAAGGATTTGGGCGTAATCTTCAATCATTTGCCACACTTGTTGAACAGGAATTGGCTTAATGAAGGCGGCATTGCATCCTGCTTCCATGCAAATTTGTTCGTTGGTCACTGATGTAATGGCGATAACAGGAAGGGTTAAGCCTTCGGCACGGACAGCTTGTACAAGGTCTAAACCAGTCATCTGCCCTGCGAGTTCGATATCGACTAAAATAAGATGCGGGTCATCTTTTGTAAAATTATGGAGGGCATCCTCAGCAGTGGCATAAGTCAATAATGAATGATTGCCACTAGAGGTAATCCGTTCAATCAAAGAACGGTTGGGGATATTATCTTCAACATACATGATTCTCATAATGATTACATCCTGAAAAGGTATACCTATCTATAGATAATATACATCTTAGCCCATTCTATGCACACAAAAAAGGGGGGAATTTGGGCAATACATCCAACAAAGGGTGTAATGATACAACAATTACACCCTTGCTATAAAAATTACAATAGTAGCGATTTTTCGAGTTGGGCATATTCGCACGCGACTTCATTCCATGCTTTGCCCAAGCGTCTGAAGCCTTCCTCTATATCGGCAGGTTTATGAATCCCATAATTCATCCGAATTTTATATGTCCCTCCCCCATTATTGGTATAAAACACATTACCGATGGCGTATGCGACATTGTTTTGGATGGCAGTGATGTATAACTCGGCGGCGGTGGGACCATTGTGCGGTAATTCTATCCACAAAAATAGCCCA
>CALDGT010000139.1 GCA_937942935.1 uncultured Chloroflexota bacterium
TCAGCTATTCACAGGCGTGCCGATTCGTGAGGGCGAAACGGTGGTTGGGGCGGTTTTGGTGGGAATTGACGGCATCACCGCGCTTGAATCGCTCAAAGGGAGCGCCATCGCCCAACTCGCATTATATGGTGGGGCAGGGGATTTATTATTAACCACTTTTGCAGGAGATATAACCACGGGCGAATTTGCTATTAGCGCGGGGCAATATGGGCAAGCGGTGAATGCGACGGATGAAATCCCCTTAGCCGATATTTCGCTGAATAATCAGCCTTATAATGTCGCTTATGTGCCATTGCGATTTGGTGCAGACACCATTGGTGTGGTTGGTGTGTTTTTGGCAGATGATGCGCCATTCATCACTGAGGCTGGCAAACAAATTTCTGCCATGCTTATTTCGCTCATGACAGGTGCGATTATCGTGGTGGGGTATATTGGGATTAGCCGATTTGTCGGGCGGGTTGAGCGTGTATCGGATACTGTAGATGCGTTGGCGCGTGGCGAAAAAATTCGCACACGGATGCGCCCCACCGATGAAATTGGCAAGTTGGGACAATCCCTAGACCAATATGCTGATGCGGTGCAAATTCAACAAGATGCCCTACAAACGGCACTCCGTCAAAAACGGCGCGAATTGACTCATTTAACGGCGGTTATCAGCAATTTGCCACAAGGGGTTATTGTTCAAGATTTAGATGGGCGGGTATTGTTGATGAATGATAGCGCACGCGAGTTATTAGGGTCTCAACGCGCTTTTCGGTCATCTGGTGTGGCAGATGTGGCTCAATTTGTCCCGAATGTATTGGGTGTAAATTTGGCACCCGGTTTATATGCACTCGGAGACCCACAACGGGTTTCGATAGATGATCATGTCCTCAGCGCACAAGCGGGGGCTGTCGTTTCGGCGGATGGTCAACGCTTGGGGACGGTGATTTTGCTCCGTGATATTAGCGAAGATGTGCGGGCGGAACAAGAACGGGCAGAGGCGCTCAAACGACTGTCGCAAGAAATTCAACAACCCCTCGCCAATTTGGGACGGATGGCGGGTGGGCAAGAATCGGATATGATGCGCTCCTTTGCACGAGAAGTCACACGGCAATCGGTGGCGCTCCAACGCATGATTTTGGAATTGCGCGAGATGTCCGATAGTAATATCGCCCAAATTCAACGTAACCAACGCCCGATTCGGCTTGAGACATTGGTTTGGGCGGTGGCGAATGAATGGCGACAAGTGGCGATTGCCAACGGATTAACTTTGCATGTGATTTTACAAAAACAAGGTGAATATGTGCTTGGCGATGAACGGCGCTTGCGTTGGGCATTGGGGAATATTGTGGATAACGCGGTGAAATATACCCCATCTGGCGGTGATTTGACCCTCGAAATTCAAGACGAAGGGGATGATGGTTTGGCGCATTTGCGCGTGCGTGATAATGGGGTTGGGATTCAAAAAGAAGATATGCCTCATATTTTCACACGATTTTTTAGAGGCACACCCCAAACGCAAGCGGGGGAGATGATTCGTGTCCCCGGTATGGGGCAGGGGTTAGCCACCGCGCAACATATCATCGAAGCACACGGCGGGACAATTAAAGTCAAAAGCACAATAGGGGTGGGTACAGCCGTTTATATGACCTTGCCGTTAACTGTGGTGCAGGGATTGGCTATCACCGAAACCCCTGTGAGCGATGGTGATACAGTGGCGCTGAACCTCAAATTGCCCGAAAATGTACGGCGCAAGTTATGATTTAGCCAACGGGGTGAGGATGGTATGGCTGATAGACCCGAATCGGCGAAAAGCATGGGTATATACCCCCCGATGGAGATAGTCCTGTTGTATTTGGGGCGGAAGGTATTTTGAAAGAAGAGACATTATTGCCCAATTTTAAGCTCGAATTGGCGAAAATTTGGGTGTAATTTATAAAAATTGTATCCAATCATGCCCATTTGGATAGAGTAGTACCAATTTTTCTTTGAGCCATGATTTGGCATTGGCGCTCATCTTAGGTAAGCAGGCATAAAAATCTTGCTCATCTTTAGGTCGTTGTCCTTTTGCTTTATACATCAATTGAACTTCAATGCAAATACATGGCACACCCTGATATGTTGTTATGAGGTCTGTTTTATTACCCCGAATGAGAGGGCTTCTCCTGCTAACCCATTCATTATTATCTACCTCAGAAACCATAATTTGTAATTGCCAGACATCTTTACCGATTTCGTGACCCCATATATCATGAATGCCATAAGGTAAAAATTCGCCTTTTTCCCATTTTCTGAGTGTTCCGGGTGGGTCTGCGGCGTATAATTCCCAATTTTTTAGCCAATTTTGTAAATGCAATTGTTCATCTCGGAAGATGATAATATCTATATCTTCATGTGGGCGGATAGATGTCTCTAAAAATAATTCAACGGCATACCCGCCTGCCAATGCCCAGAGGAATGGCGCATCAGCAAAAAGTTTGACAACTTTATCAACCGAAAGGGGTGTCCAATGATGATATGGAATCATGTTATATCCGCCTTATTGGGAAAAATAAACCCCTATAGGGGGTAGCAAAATTAGTTTTGCCACCCCCTATTGTATACTATTTATTCAGCGACAAAATATATGCCGCTACATCATAAATATCTTGTTGTGACAACACTTCGCCATAGCCGATTGGCATGAGATTTTCTGGGAAACCACTCACAATATATTGGGCGGGGGTCATAATGGAGTGATAGACATACACTTCGGCTGGATACCCCGGAATCCGTCCACCCGCGCGGTCGCTGAGGCTATATAATCCCGGTCCAACACCCGCCACATCGCTATCTACCAAGTGGCATGTCGCACATTTCCATTCTGCCAAACCACTCATTGTATTTACTTCATAAGCAGTATTGAAAATTTCTTGACCCTTTGCAGGGTTGCCAAATTCTTGAATGAAAATGAGGACTTGTTCATCTTCTGCCGAAAGTTCAACCGCAGGGGCGGCTTCTGTAATGACTTCGGTTGGTGCTTCTGTGACCAATTCTGTCGGCGCTTCGGTTGGTGCCTCAGTTGGTGGTACAGGGGTAGCCGTTGGTGGCACTGAGGTGCTGGTGGGTTCTGCGGCGACCACTTCCACTTCACCCGTAGGTTCTTCGACAACATTTTGATGATTTTGAGCTTCTAATGTCTCCAAATTGGGGACAGGTGTTGCAATTGTCCCACAAGCGGTCATCGCCAGTGTGACAACAAGCACAAATAGGACTAAAAGTTTGTTCCGCATGGCAAGAACAGCCTTTCTTGATACACAATCAATTTGTGAATACGAGTACAATGCGCCCAATTGTAACGCATGGATAAAAAATGGGCTATTGCCAAGATAGGTAACACGGATTAAAAATGGTTTTGATGAATTGCAAGATAATGTTATAGTTATGGCATAGTGATTACACGTAAGGGAGGCTTATTTTGGCGACCATTATTTCTGTACATAGTTATCGGGGTGGGACGGGCAAATCAAACACATCTGCCAATATTGCGGCGGTCATGGCGGCATCGGGTCGGCGGGTTGGATTGATTGATACCGATATTCAATCGCCCGGTGTTCACATTTTATTTGGACTTAAAGCCGATACGATTGGCAAATCATTGAATGATTATTTGTTGCACGATGCCAAAATTGAAGATGCGGTGGTAGATGTTACCCCCTATTTGGGATTGCCTGTGAAAGGGAAGGTGTATCTTGTGCCATCGAGTATGCACCCCACCGAATTAGCGTTGGTATTGCGCGATGGGTATGATGTAGATAGGCTCACAGAGGGGTTAAAAACCTTCATTGAAGCCTATAAATTAGATGTATTGATTATAGATACTCATCCGGGCTTGAATGAAGAAACACTGCTCTCATTCACCATTTCTGACGCGCTGGCGATTGTGATGCGCCCAGACCAACAAGATTATGAAGGCACAGCCGTAACGCTCAAAATCGCGCAGATGATGGATGTACCCCGCATTAAATTGGTGGTGAATAAAATCCCCCCGTTAATGGATATGGAAGCGGTGAAATCTCAGATTGAAGAAGCCTATTCTTTTGAGGTGGCGGCACTTTTGCCACATTCCAATGAAATGATGATGTTGGGGAGTGCGGGGATTTTTGCTATGCGCTATCCCGAACATCCAATGACGAAAGAATATAAAGAATTGGCGGCGAATTTGTTGCGTCAACTCTCTCTCTAAATAAAATTTGGGGATGACAGCCACTAGTCATCCCCAAACATGATTATTCCCCCTTCATGCGATTGCGAAGCTGATTTTTCATCTCTGCGAGGCGTTTGAAATAATCACTTTCGGTCACTTCGCGCACTTTTTCGTCCATTTGGGTCTTATTCATCTCAATTTGCAAATTTTGGACTTGCACTTGTACTTGGGCGAAATCATCAATTACTTGTTCAAATTGGCGGGCGTTGTTGATGGCGATGGCGGCTTGATTGGCAAATGTGGAGAGGAGCGAGAGCATTTCGTCATCAAAAATCCAACGTTGCGATTTGTTATCGGCATAAATCACGCCTATCACCTCGCCAGATAAAATCATGGGGATAGACAAAATAGCGAGCAAATCGTATACAACGACACTGGTTGCACCCTGAAAACGACTATCTTCTTGGGCGCTACTGGTAAAAATGGGTTTACCCTCTTTGATAGACACTTCAATCACACTTTGGCTGAATAAAATGTCATTTTCTTTGAGTGATGCTTGTTCCCAATTGCGGGCAATGCGCGATTTATATTCGCCTGTGATTTTATCGCGCAACATCAAATAAGCCCGATTCGCCCCTGTGAGTTCAATGACTGTATCCATGACCCGTTCTAGCACTTGTTGTAATTCTAGTGAACTCGAAATCATCGCTGTTTTTTGGATGATGTCGCGGAGTAAATCGAAATATTTTTGTGTAGACCGTGACATGCGCTCGGCATCACTCAATTGGCGACTGAGTGTTTCGACAGCCGTTTTTAATTCACGAGGCATCTTAACCCCTACACTCACATCAGGCGGAAATACTTCCCCTAAGACTGTTTTGACTTGTTGTAATTGACGTTTGGCGAGAGATAGCGGTGAAATTTCGCTGGTTGATGAAGTTTCGTTATCGCTCATGGTGTTGATTTTATCCTCAATTTATCCTTTATGTATTTAATTTTACGGTTGTTTAGGTGATAAATCTAGCCAATATAAATAAATTGATACGCCGTTGCATTGACGTGATATGACGGTTTGGATACAATTACACTATAGAAAAGTTGCGTACAGTAGAAATTGATAAAATAAGATGCAGTATCATATTTGGACTTTTGGTTGTCAGATGAATATGGCAGATTCCCAACGGCTCGCATCCGAATTGGAGCGTATGGGGCATTTTGCTACAGAGAATCCTGATGAAGCTGATATTTTTGTTGTAAATACCTGCGTTGTCCGTCAGACATCTGAGGATAAGGCGATGGGGCGGTTATATTTGCTCCGTGATGTGAAAAAGCAAAATCCAGAAAAAATCGTCAGTGTTATGGGATGTATGGTCGGGATGAAAGACCCCGTTCAACTGCGAAAAAAACTTCCCTTTGTGGATGTTTTTATGGCGCCATCTGAGCCTGAACCGATGGTGGAATTTTTGAAAGACCGCATGGATGAGACAGACCTTCTCGCATACGAAGAGAAATTGCGTCATGAGCGTCATTTGGTGCAAGATGGTGATTTGATTTTGCCTGCTCATGAGCAAGGGAATCTGATTACCGCGCATGTGCCGATTGTGTATGGTTGCTCTCATGCGTGCACTTTTTGTATTATCCCCTTCAGGCGTGGGGTAGAGCGTAGTCGGAGTGTTGGTGAAATTCTTGCCCATGTTCGTAGCCTTGCTACACAAGGGGTTAAAGAAGTAACTTTGTTAGGTCAAATTGTAGACCGTTATGGCAAAGATATAGAAGATGGTCCCGACCTCGCCGATTTGCTTCATGCAGTGCATAAAGTAGCAGAAGAAACTGGTGTTGAACGGATTCGCTTTTTGACCAGTCATCCGAATTGGATGACCGATAAACTGCTCAAGACGGTTGCCGAGTTGCCACGAGTGATGCCCCAAATAGAAGTGCCTATTCAAGCGGGCAATGACCAAGTATTAGAGAATATGAAGCGTGGCTATACTAATGCCCAATATCGTGCATTAGTAGACAAAATTCGTGCTACAATTCCAGATGTCGCCATTCATACCGATATTATTGTTGGGTTCTCTGGCGAAACAGAATCACAATTTATGGACACCTATCAAGTCTTAGCGGATTTGCGCTTAGATAAAGTACATTTGGCGCGATATAGCCCACGTCCAAATACGGTCAGCGCCCGCCGTATGGAAGATGATGTACCAGATGCAGAAAAGCGTCGCCGTTATGAGATGTTAGAGACCTTGCAAGCCCAAATTTTAGCAGAGAAAAATGCGACTTTGTTGGGCAAACAAGTTCAGGTGTTGGTGGAAGAACTCCACAATGGTAAGTGGCGTGGAAGAACTCCTCAGAATAAACTCGTGTTTTTTGAGTCTGAAGGAGATTTGAGGGGCAAGCTCATTGATGTGGAAATTACATGGACGAGTCCATGGAGTTTGCAAGGACGTTTGCCAAAAGTTGAGGCAAACGCGGAGCCATTACTAGTATTTTCTTAAATGTATTTGCTAGACTGGGCAACCTGTGTTATCGTATAGGCGCTATAGAAGAATTATGAACCACGGTTGGTTTTTGCACACCGATTGGAGGAAGAGCCACAATGGCAAAAGAGAAAAGCGGATTTTATTATCCCAATAAATTCGCCCGCATCACGATTGAAGCGATGGAAGAAATCATGGGGACGAATGGGTTGAACGCCATTCTACATCGGGCGCAGTTGAGTACACTCATCGGCAACTACCCCCCAGATAACCTCGACAAAGAATTTGATTTTGCCGATTTTACCGCTTTGAATGTGGCGCTGGAAGAAATGTATGGACCGCGTGGTGGTCGTGGCTTGGCGTTGCGTGCTGGTCGCGCGACCTTTGCCGATGCGTTACGCGGCTTTGGGGCGCTGGCTGGTGTTGGCGACCTCGCCTTTAAGGTGCTTCCGATGAACGCGAAACTCAAAATCGGCGTGCCTGCCATGGCGAATATTTTTAATCAATTTTCTGACCAGATTTCTAATGTGTACGAAGAAGGTACAGACCGTATCATCTACACACTAGAACGTTGCCCAATGTGCTGGGGTCGTACTACCGACAAGCCTGTGTGCTTTGTGGGGCAGGGGCTTTTGCAAGAAGGGTTACGTTGGGTCTCTGGTGGGCATGAATTTAAGGTGGATATGACCCACTGCATCGCAAAGGGCGATGAAATGGGTAAATATGTCATCTATAAAGAACCGATTAGCTAAGACCTGCTTTTATTCGTTCATCTATAAGCAAGCCCTACAGTAACATATTTGGTAGGGCTTGTTGTGTTCCGCATAGGATAAAAATTTATGAACAAAATAATGCGATTTCTCCTTTTTTTAGGGATGCTCACCACCCTCGCGGCATGTAATTTGGATGCCGAAAGTAACGATTCTCGGTTAACTGCTACACCA
>CALDGT010000140.1 GCA_937942935.1 uncultured Chloroflexota bacterium
GGATGAATAAATGAACCTCATCACCAAAAGTCTCATGATTGGATATACTCCTCCGCGCAAGCCACGCATTGTCGTGGCGGAGGGGTTAAATTTAACCCTTCATGGCGGTGAACTCACTTGCCTAATTGGGCGTAATGGGGTGGGAAAATCTACCCTGATGCGGACATTGGCAGGTGTCCAAAAACCGTTAGAAGGGTCTGTTTTGTTAGGGGAGGCATCTATTCATCACCTCTCCCCAACTCAATTGGCAAAGGCGGTGGCAATCGTCCTCACAGAACCCATCGCCCCAAGCCAAATGCGCGGGACAGATTTGGTCGCACTCGGCAGGCATCCCTACACCGATTGGGCGGGCAGGTTATCTGACCACGATATGGCGCAAGTTCAATGGGCGATTCAAGCCGTAGACGGAGCGCATTTAGCCGATTTACCCATCAGCGAGATGAGTGATGGCAGTCGGCAACGCCTATTGGTCGCACGCGCCCTCGCCCAAGAAACCGACCTCATCTTACTCGATGAACCCACCGCCTTTTTAGATGTCGTCAGTCGGGCAGAAATGATGAGCCTGCTCAAACATTTGGCACAAACCACAGGGCGGGCTGTTTTGGTCTCTACGCATGACCTCGATTTAGCACTCCAAATGACCGATAGCCTGTGGGTGATGGATAGAGGCGTTGTGCATGTCGGCACACCGAGCGACTTGGCGCATAATCATATCCTTAGCCAAACATTTCACTCTGAACGAGTCAAATTTAATCCCCTTACTATGAGATTTGAGTGGGTCAGCCCAAAAGAAAATCACAAAACCTTGTTGTAAAGTCCATAGTTTGTGACATTAGTCACTGTTTTTTAATATAAAATCAAGTATCATTCTCTTTAATCTCCCCTATTTGCACAATAGGAAAGGCGAGAGAAAATACCTAAAAGTTTCTGTGGTAATTTGCCACAGAAACTAACTCTCTGCCGAGAGACAATCACTTATCAGACAATATTTTTTGAGGAGAAATTCAGAAATATGAAACGCTTACTCTTGGGTTTATTGATTGGCATATTAGCACTATTTGTAGGTGTGGTCTCTGCACATGAACACGGTGTCCATGTACGATTTGTCCATCTATCGGCATCCTCACCAACAGTAGATGTATATATCGGCGAGACCTTAGCGGTCAATCAATTGTCATTCAAAGCCACCTCT